>NZ_QHJN01000155.1:0-18748 GCF_003947565.1 Actinomadura sp. WAC 06369
GAAGCGACGCCGTAGGCGCCCTTGACGGGTTCCGGGCGGGCCGTACACTCCGGCCTCGGTCGGGGGGAAAAAGGGGGAGCTCTTCACCCGGCCGAAGGCCGGGATGGCTCAACCCCGTGACCCGGCCCGCGGCCGCCAATCACCCGGGCTCGCGCCGTGGCGGGGCGGGCCCTCGTCCCTCTCGGTCCGTCCCTCCTCCGCCCCCCGTCGGAGGAGGGACGGGCCTTCGTACGCTTCAGCGGCGTCGAGATGATCGCCGCTGCGGTAGTAGCTCGGTCTCGACTGCGGCCGCGATAAGTTCACTTCGCGCTCGGTAGCCGTGGTCCTCGGCGAGCTGGTCGAGTACAGCGATCTCGGCCTCGGTGGCTTGCAGTGCCCACAGTCGGCGGCGGCCTTGCGCGGCCGCCGTCGCCCGGGGCGATGCCGCTCCGCGGCTGGGGAACAAACTGTCCGATGATCGCTGAGCAGCGGCCGCGCGGGCCGCGCGCAGCGAACTGAGCTCGTCGCGGTGCGCATCGATGGCATCGAACGCGATCCGCGCGTTGTCGACGCCGTTTCGTCGGCGTCGCTTCGTGGCGGCCGCGATCGCCGCAGGGAGCAGGTACGCCCCTATCTGGTAGGTGGGTTCGGCTGCGGCCGGGGCTTCGTCCTCGGCAGGACTCTGAGGCACTGCGGGCGCGTCGAGCTGCTCATCCTGCGGGGTGGTCTCCGCCTTGCTCGGCACCTGGGCCCGTTCGGGCTGAGTCTCCGCCGTCGACGTCTCTTCAGGGGCTCCCTGCTGACTCGCGGGCGCGGGTGACCGCTGCCCCCGAGGGGGCAGACGTCCGGCTAGACCACCGGCTGCCGACCCGCCGAATGCATTGCCGAGAGCTCCACGCTCGCCGAGAGAGGACGAGTCGCTCATGCCTGCCCCTCGGCTGCGGCAAGGAGATCAAGGATCTCGGCGGCGAGCTTGCGGTAGTCCTCGGCGACGTTTCCGGCCGTGGGCGGGATGCGGGGCCCGTTGCGGGTGCCCGACCTGAGCGATTCCCACCATGCGGGCTGACTGGCGGCGTCCGACTCCAGTTCGTGAGCCACGCGGCCGTGGTCTCGGGCGGCGACGGCGATGCGCTCGGAGTGGCCGATCGTGGCGGCCAGTACGGGCGAGCTGCCGAACGCGGCCTCGACCTTCTCCCGGACCCCCCGCTGAATGGCGGTCTGCTGAGGGTTGCCGTCCTCGTCGCGTCGTCCTCGCGTGGTCGCGAAGAGCACGACTCCGAGCAAGCCGAGTCTGGGGTTGCTCTCCTGGGCGGCCTGGAAGCGTTCGGCGAGCAGGCGCATCCCCACCAGTCCGCCGGCGTCGGATTTCGTCGGCATGATCAGCCATCGCGCGGCCCTCAGTGCGAGGTCGACCAGGGTCGTGTTCTCTGGCGGGGTGTCGATGAGTACGAGGTCGTACTCGGCGGCGATCTCTTCCAGGGCGTTGGCCAGGGTCATCAAGGCTTTGGTGCCGTGGCGGCCCATCTGAGCGAGCACGATTGCGGTGAGGTCGGTGAGCGCGGTCCCACCTGGTACGACGTGTAGCCCCGGACGGCTGGGGATCGCTACGGGGCTGAGCGGCCGCCCGTGCTGGAGGGAGTTGAGCAACGCGATCCCTTGATCGTCCTCGGTGGCATCGCGGTACCCAAGATCGTCACTCAGGTTGGCCTGTCGGTTCAGGTCGATGGCCAGCACCTTGTAACCCGCGGCCGCATACAGTGCTGCCAGGTTCGCGGTGGTGCTGGTCTTGCCGACTCCACCTTTGTCGTTGGCGATCGCGATCACACGGGCAAGGCGGTCATCCTCCGCCTGCGTCTCCGGGTCCGCGAGAGACTGATCTGTCATCGCTCCCCTATCTCGGGTGGGCATGGTTGGTGTCGGGCAGTCTCTCACTCGCGCGTAGGGTCCGTCTTGCTTCTGATCTTCGTGGCGCGCTGCTCTGCTGGAGTTCTCGGCCGGGGGCGAGGGTGCGATTTCATTGACTGACTATCGGTCTAACTATCGGTCCATCTAACGGGCGAGGGCCCGACCATAAGGCCGGGCCCTCGTGCTGAGTGGTTCGTTGATCAGAGCTCGACCGCGTCGTCCTCGACCTCGCGGGCCTGTTCGCTGCGGTCCTGCTCTGCCGAGCGCTCGGGGTCGGTCATCTGGAGGTACGGGGCGGCTTCCTTCGCCGCGACCTCGCCGCTAAGGACGCTCTCGCGCCACGCTTCGCGCATCCGCTGCATGGGGTCCATCTCGGGTCCCTTCGGTCGTCGTGGGTGGCTGGCTAATCCTGCTGGGCGGATTGGCACTGGGCCGAGCAGAAATCGCCGGGCCAGTCGGCCGGGAGCTGCCCTCCGCATCCGGTGCAGGTCTTCATGCATCCTCCTCTCTGGGGTGGTCAGCGGGCGGCCGTGATGGCGGCGACCCACAGGGCGGTGATGTGGGCGGACTGGTCGAGCGCGTAGGCACCGGTCCCGCACGGCGCCGCGGTGCCGCTCCCCAGCTCGTAGAACTCCGTTTTGCCGACGCGGTCGGCGAGCCGGGCCAGCGGGCGGCGCCGGTCGATGACGTAGTGGCTGAGGGCATCGGCGAGCATGGCGCCGGCGAGCCGTCCGGGCCGGACGCGCATCCCGGTCACGGCCACGGCGGCCGCCGCGGCGGCGGCCTTCGCGGCGGTCAGGGTCGCGACGTGCCGCGCGCACGCGGCCCGGCCCTCGGCGCCCGGCTGGCCCTTGGCGAGGGCGTCGCCGTGCCGCTGGATCCAGTGATCTCCGACCTCGTGCGCGGCGTAGAACGCGGCGAACAGCAGTGCCGCGCGGGCGGCGCGAGCCTCGGGGGTCGTGGTCGTCATCTCTGCCTCTCCGGTGGTTGGACAGCGAAAGCCCGGGGCGGCGAGCAGGTCGCCGCCCCGGGTTCCGATCACTGCGCGGGCGTCTTGAACGTCCCGTCCTTGCTGCACTTGTAGACGTCCTTGCTCTGGCCGGAGCCGCCCTCGCGGCCCTGCCAGGTCACGGAGCTGGCGCTCCCGCAGGACGGGCAGCAGGCGGAGGCGCCGCTCACTTCTTGCCCTCGTCGCGCTTCTCACCGCCGTAGGGCAACTTCTTGCCCCACATGCCCTCGGTGCTGGTGGTGGCGGTGCCGCCGCTACTGGTCCGCTGATCGGACATACTGGTACCTCCTTCGGGAGAGCCCCGGGGCGCGCGTTCTTGGCGGAGTGAGCGTCTCGGGGCTTTGTGCTGTCTGCGGCCCCTTCGCGGTGCCGCTGTACCGAGCATGACATGATGAGTCTTGAAGTTCAAGACTCATCATGTCATGATCTCCTTGTACGACGGGAAGGGAGATCAGCTTGCTCGCACGGGCCGTAGTGAACTGCGAGAGTTCGGGAGTCACTAACTCATCAGGTCCCATTGTTGGGGCCCTCGCAGTACGGGAGTACGTCATGGCGACGGAGGAACGGCCGCCGGGTCGTCTGAGGCCGAAGTACGTGCAGATCCGACCGGATCAGTGGACGGCGCTGGATGACCTCGCGCGTGAACTCCAGGACGCCAAGAGCACGCGGGGAGGGGAGCGGATCACGGCGAACACCGTGATCCGGGTCGGAATCGACTTGGTGCTCACCCTGTCCGGCCGCCTGGCCGGAGAGACGGAGAAGGAGATCAGAGAAGGACTGTTCGCTCAGCTCGGCCTGACCGAGCCCGACGGCAAGTGAAAGGGACCGACCCCGGGCGCTCATCCGCCAAGACCAACGCACGGGGCCGGCTGCACCCACACAACAGCGAAGGGATCACTGTCTGATGAGTGTCACCAGCAGGGTAAAGGGCCTGTTCTCGCGCGGCGAGCGCCGCGCGGCCGGCGGGCCGTACATGGTCAACGGGGGCGAGGTCGAGCCGCTGGCCCCGTGGGGGCCGGGGACGGACGGCGTCCGGGAGATCCGGCACTACTCCGCGCGCCCGGCCGGGGCCAAGAGCACGGACAAGGGCGGGCGCGACGTGCTCACGGGGAGCCTGCTGTGGGTCGCGAGCCTCGTAATCGCGGCGGCGCTCGTCGGCGCCGGTTACGTCGCCTACGAGTCGCAGCGGCTCTTCGCCCTCGCGCACAACGGCGGGGACGAGCTGCGGGCCGCAATCACGGCGGCGCTCCCGGATGCCGGGTGGGTCGCGATGGCGGTGATCGCGCTCGTTGCGGCGCTGCGCGGCCGGTCGTCGCTGCGGGCCCGGACCGGCGTCCTGATCTTCTTCGCGCTGAGCCTCGGCGCGCAGGTGATGTACGCCGAACGCACCGCGGAGGGGATCCTCGTCGCGGTCATCGCGCCGATCGCGCTGGCGTGGATGCTCGAATCCCTGGTGGTGGAGGTCCGCCGCTGGGCGGCCGAACGGCGGGGGCTCGACCTGGACGAGAGCCCGATCCTGACAGGGCTGCTGCGCGGCCTCGTCGCGATCCCGCTGGTAACAGCCCGTTTCGCGGCCCGGCTCACGCTCTGGTGGGTGCGGCTGGCCTTCGACCGGCGCGGCACCTGGCGCGGGGTGCGTGACTGGGTGCTGGATGAGGCCCCGCTCGCACCCGGCCGGACGGCGGCGAGCCTGCGCGCACAGAAGGCGATCGCTCAGGCGGGCGACGCTCAGGCGGAGGCTCAGCGCGTGATGGCGGCCGCGCAGGAAGAGGCGGAGAAGATCAAGGCGGCCGCGCGGGACGAGGCCGAGCAGGCTCGGGCTCAGGCTGCGGCCGAGATCGAGCAGGCTCGCGCGGACGCTCGGGCCCGGGCCGAGCAGGCGCAGGCGCAGGCTGAGGCCGAGGTCGAGCGGACGCGCGCGGCGGCGCAGGCCGAGATCGAGCGGGCCGCCGCGGCGGCGGCCGAGCAGGTCGACGCGCGTACGGCGAGCGCTGACGAGCAGATCCGCAGGGCGCAGCAGGAAGCGGAGGCGCGGATCGCGCAGGCCCGGGCGAAGGCTGATACCGCAGTCGAGCAGACGCGCGCGGAGGCCCGGGCCGCGGTCGAGCGGGCCAACGAGAACGCCGAGGACGTGGCCCGGCAGTACCGGGTGCTGTCGGCGGCCCTGGAGTCGCTGCGTGCCGAGCATGACCTGCTGCTGCGGACCTCGTCCGGCAAGGCGCGGCTCATCGCCCTGTACGAGCGGCTGCGCCAGACCGGTGACCCGCGCTGCGGGGACCGTGACTACGTCGCCGAGCTGGCGCGGGAGCTCTACGAGCGGGCGGGGCTGGCCTCGGAGGGCACGGCCCGCAACTACCTGTACGAGCACGTTTCGGGCGGAACGGCCGTAAATGGGGTGGTCGCGTGACCGAGGAAAGCGTCTCGGGCGTCACCGGAACCTCACCCGGCGAAAAGGTGTCTGAATTGACACGCGCAGCAACAACAATGACCAGTGGATCAAACAGCGGCGAGGCCGTCTCCGGCGGCCTGCGGGGAGGTGATCGGGTGCACGACGACGAGCGCAGGGAGCCCCGAACGGAAGATCAGCCGAGCCCGCTCGCGCTGGGTCCGGCCCACTGGCCCGCGTACGCGGCGGCGGGCGTCCCGCTCGCGCCGCTGGCGGACGGGCCGCTGACCGACCTCGCGCAGGGCATGCCGGTACTCCTGGTGGGCGCGCTCGTCGTGGCGGGCGCGAGCACGGTGTACCGACGGTTCGGCGGCGGCCGCCGGCGTCGCCGCGGCGTCACCCTGTCGCCGCGTACGCGGGCCCGGCTGCGGCTGCGGCCGGGGCACGGGTTCGCGAGCAGGGGGCAGCTCTACCGGCACTACGGCCGGTGGCCTGCTCGCCGCATCGCCAAGCACGCGCGCCGGTCGCTGACGCTCCGCGACCGGTGGCTTGGCCCCTGGCAGGAGTACGCGACCTTCCATGGCCGTGCGCAGGGCCTCGTCCACCGGTGGGGGGTCTACTCCACCTTCGAGGACCTGGTGCTGATGATCGGCCCGCCGCAGGAGGGCAAGAGCCAGAAGGCGGCGGCGTCCATCATCGACGCGCCCGGCCCGGTGGTGGTCACCTCGATCCGGGGCGACCTGATCCGCGACACGGTCGGGCTGCGGCAGCAGCGCGGATACACCTGGATCCTCAACCCTGAGGGTGTGGGCCTCTACGGCTCCAACATGCGCTGGAACCCGGTCGTGGGCTGCGAGGACATCGTTGCCGCGGTCCGGCGGGCCGGGCACATGGTGGAGGCCAGCGAAAACCAGGGGCTCAGTGACGCCTCCTTCTGGGAGGACATCGGCACGATGACCCTCGCGTCGCTGATGCACGCGGCGGCGCTGATGGGCGGGAACCTGCGCAACGTCCGCGACTGGCTCGCCGGGGGCAAGGAGGAGATCACCCACCTCTTCTACGTCCTCTCCGAGCACGGGCAGGCGAGCGAGCATGCTGCGGGCGTGCTCTGGCACCTGCTCAACCAGATGCCCGAGAAGACCCGCGAGAGCGTGATCACCACTCTGAACCGTGTCCTGCGGTTCATGATCGACCCTGCGGTCGTGGAAACGCTGTGCCCGCCGGTCGGCGGCTCGGGTGACTTCGACTTCGAGGCGTTCCTGAACAGCAAGGACACGGTCTACCTGGTGTCGTCCCCGAACGGCTACACCACGGCGCCGGTGTTCGCGTCGTTCCTCGCTGAACTCGTCGCCGTGGCGACGGCCATGGGCAACCGGTACGAGGGCGCCGACGGCTCCCCGCGGTCCCGGCTGGATCCGCCCCTGACCATCGAGGGCGACGAGCTCGCGAACACGGCGCCGGTCCCGGTCGACTCCTGGGCCTCGTGGGCGTCGGGGTCGGGGATCCGGATCCACATGTACTTCCAGAGCTGGGCCCGGATCCGCGACCGGTGGGGCGCTGAGGGCGCCGAAGCACTCTGGGGCGCCGCCAAGTGCAAGGTGATCGGCTCGGGCGTCACCGAGGAGGCCGTCCTCGTCCGGATGTCGCGCCTCATCGGGAAGATCGACGTCCGGGAGGAGGACGAGATCACCTATGACCGGCGCGGCAACCAGCGCAAGCGCAAGCGCTGGTCGGAGGTCGACATCATCAGCCCGTCGGAGATCCGCCGCATCCCCCGGGGCAAGGCGCTGGTGCTGCGCTCGTCGGCGGCGGCGCCCACGATCGTCACCCTCGACTCGATCCGGCGGCGCCGCGCCTACAAGCAGTGGCAGAAGGCCGGCGCGCCGGTCGAGGGCCTGTTCGGCATCCAGCAGCGCGAGATCCCGACCGTCCGTCATGAACTCGCCGATCCTCCTCCGGTCCCGGCTCCGGCTCCCGAACCGGTTGACGAGATCGGGGCGCGGCGGGCCCGCAAGGATCCGGGCGCGGCGCCTCCGCTGCCCTTCCCGGCTCAGCCGGTCCCCGTCCCCGATGCGCACGACTCGGGGGCCGATGATCCCCCGGCGGGGTGGGGCGACGAGTGGCGCGCGGAGTGGGGCACCGCGCAGGACCCGCCCCCGGCCCCCGGCCCGGCCCGGGGATCGAATGACGACCTGCCGCAGGGCTGGTCACCGTGGAAGCGGCGGAGCGGGTAACGCATGACCGGCGACGAGAAGTATCTCGGCGACATCGCCCGGCCCCGCACTGCGGGGCCGGGCGAGTCGTCCGGCGGTGACATCGGCGCGGCCGTCGCGATCCTGGCCAGCGAGCAAGGCGAGACTCGCGCTCACCTGCAAGAGCTCCGCGACCAGCTCGGCGACGTGCTGCAAGACCTGCACAAGCTCGACCAGCGCACCGGGGACATCCCGGCGCTGGAGTCCAAGATCGCCGCGCTCGCCGATGCGCTCGACAAGCTCGTGCGCTCCGATGACGACGACTCCGACACCCGGCCGCGGGACCTGGCCCACATCGCTCCCGAGGATCGCGAGCAGGTCCTCGGCGACCTGGTGGCGTGGGTGCGGGACGTGCTGTTCGTCGGGTGGCCCTGGGCGGCGGCGTCCTTGGCGCCCTGCTGGCTGGAGCACCCGGACATCGTCAACGGCGTGCTGTGGCTGCGGGCGGCGTACGCGGCGGCCTACGACACTGCCGGGGCCCGGCCGCACGCTGCGGCGGACTGGCATCGCTGGCTTGATGACGTGATGGCCACGGCGGAGCGGCGCACGGAGGGCTGTCCCGAGGACGGCTCTCACGCGGTGCCGCCGGCGCCGCGCGACGACTCCGAGCGGCTCCGTGCCGTGGTGCGGCGCGACGCCTTCGTCAAGCTCCACCGGTTCCGCGAGTACCTACGGCCCGGCGCGCCCTACCCGCCCGATGTCGTCCAGGCGGCGCGTGAGGAGTGGGACAAGGCTGCCGCGGCTGTGGGTCTGACCGAGGACGCGTACAACCTGCTGGCTGAGCTGCATCGCCTCGCGCCGTACACGCAGAACGGCGCGCCCTACCCGCCCGAGGACATCACCGCGGCCCGCGCCCGGTATAGCGAGATCACGCGCTCGGGCGCCGTGACGCAGGAGGATTACCGCACCTTCGTCGCAGCGCTGGCGCGGGTGCGGCCGGGCACCTGACGGGCAGAGCATGAGGGGCGCCGCCAGTCTGGCGGCGCCCCTCGTTGCGTTCTGGGGGTCAATCGTGGATCCGGCCCCATGGGCGCTGTGCGGTCCGGGCGAGCAGCCATCGGATGGTGTGCTCGACTCCAACGGCGTAGCTGCGGCCGCGGCCGTGCGGTCGGCGGCCCTCGGCGACGTCGGCGGCGGCCTCCTCCTCGCCGGACATCTGCTCGGTAGACGGCGGCCACTGCACGGACCGCTCCCCGGTGATCGGCGCGTGCGACGTGACGCCGGTACACCACTCGATCGCGTCTATGACGCCCTGGCCCATCTCCGTGCCGGTCGGGTTCATCCTCGGCGCCCGGTACTCGGCCTGGACCTGGTTGTACATGTCCACGACGGTCTCGCGCGGCCTGATGATGCCGAGCTCCCACCGCGCCGACCGTTCCCGAGGGCTCAGGTTCAGCGTCTCGCCCGGGCGCCGGCTGTTCAGCCTCTCCCGAAGTGCTGCCTTCTCCTCGTCCGTGAGCGGGGTGTCATCGGACCACTGGACGTCCGCGAAGGCAGCATCGAGCTCCGCCAGCGTTCGGGCTCGCCGAGGTCGCTCCGGGGGCCGCTCGTTCATGACGTTCAAGGTAGCCCGATCCCTCCGGCCGGTCATCAACGCGGCCGCTACAGGCAACCGGGAAACGCCTTACCGGCTGAGGCCGTCATCGCGGCTGGGCGGTTCGGGCGGCCGGTACGGCTCGCGGTCCGGGCGCCTGCCTCGGTCCGCCAGGGCCTCGCGGATGCTCTGCGGATAGGCGGCCCGGACGATTTCGGCAGCATCGTCGGCCTCGCGCGCGGCCGGGTCACGGTCGGCCCGCGCGCGCTCGCGCGCTTCGAGCCGGGCCCGCTCGACCTCAGCACGCTCCTGCTCGCGCTCCTGCGCGCGGTCCCGTTCGGTCTGCTCGCGTTCGGTCTGCTCGCGCTGGGCGCGCTCCTGCTCGGCCTCACGGTCCCGGCGGGCCTCGGCGATCGCCGAGGCGGCGGCCGCCTTGTCGAGCCGCTCGGCGAGCTCGGGCTGCGCCTCGCGGTCGACCTGGTCTGCGACGCCGAACACGTCGAGCGTCTGCTGACCCGGGATCGGCTCCGGCACCTCGACGGGGGCCGCGGCGGGCTCTGCGGCCTGGGCCTGCTGCTCTCGCGGCTCGCGGCCATGCTCGGGCGCCTGGGCGTGCTCGACGGTGCGGTCGACCTCGGCGGCGCGGTCGGCTTCGGCGCGGTCTCGCGACTGGCGAATGTCCTCGGCGCGCTGCCGGGCCTCGGCGTCGAGCTCGTGCTGAGCCCACGCCTCGGCGAGCCGGACCCTCCGGGCCATCTCGTGGTCGCGGGGGTCTTCGGGGAGTTCCTCGACCTCTCCGCGGGACCATGCGCGGCGGCGCCGGTCCCATTCGGCCTGCTGCTGCTGGACGAGGTCCCACTCCTCCATCTGCCGCGCGGCGGCCGGGCCGTGAGACGGCTCGGCCTGCTGCGGCTCGGCCTGCTGCGGCTCGTCCCATGCCGCAACGCGCTCGACCTGGGCCCCGAGGTCGAGCTCAAGCTGTCCCTCGACCTGGGCGCGGTCGCGCTCGGCCTCGGCGCGGGCCTGCTCGGCGGCCCGCTGCTGAGCCTGCCGCTCAGCGGCGTCGGCGGTGTCGACATGCAGAGGGGGCAGTGCCTCGGCGTCGATGTGCTCCCGGCGGCGCAGCTCGGCGTCCGCGCGCATCGCCATCAACGCAGCGTCGCGGGTGCGCTCGTGCCATGCCTGCCGGGCCTCATGCACGCGCGTGAGGACCTCGCGCCGGTCGCTGGCGGCCGCCGCGAGTGCCTCCTGTCCAGCGGCGCGGGCGTCCAGGGCGGCCGCGGCGTCGGCGTCACGACCTCGGACCGCGTCCGCGCGGGCCCGGAGCCGTACCGCCTCGGCGGCCCGGTCCTGCGCCTCGCGGGACACCATGCCGAGCTCCTCACCGACGTAGGCCGGCGCCCACCGCGCTTCGCGCTCGTAGGCGGCGCGCATCGCCCAGAGCTCGCCGTCGGTCGCCGAGACGATCTCTCGGGACGCGTCCGGGCGGCCCATAGCGTCGTAGGCGGCCCACCATGCCGCGCGCTGCTCGGGAGACGTCCTCGCCGGTGCAGGCCCGATGGCGTCGCTCTCGGCGTCGTACCCGTACTGCTCGCGGTAGGCGGCGATGGCGCCTGCCCGCTCGGCCCATGCCTGACGCTCGCTCAGGTCCTCGGCCGGGGGCTCGCCCAGGATCTCGGCGAGCCACGCGGGCGGCTGATGCAGCGCCGAGTAGCCGAGTTCGGTCTGTCGCATCTGCGCCCGGTCGGCGAGCTCGGCAAGGAACTGGTCGGTCTCGGGGATGCCCGTCGTCGGGATCCGGTCGCGCCAGGTCCCGGAGATCGCGTCCTCGCTGATCTCCAGCCGCTCCAGGTCGATGCCGCGAGCCTTGGCCGCTTCGGTGATCCGCCAATGCAGCGTCTTGGCCAGCGACTCGGCGGTGTCGAGCTCGCGCTCGGCGATGGCGGCGTCAAGGATCCGGTCGGCGGACCGGCCGGACAGCTCGATCTGATGCAGCAGGCGGCCGAGCGTGCCGAGCGCCTCGTCGTCGCGCAGACGGGCGGCGTCCTCAGCGGTGAGCATGCCGCGCTCCTCCGCCCGGGCGACGTAGCCCAGTGGGAGCTTCTCCCGGATCTGGTCGACCATCATGGCGCCGAGGTGGCCGAGGTTCCGGGGGCGCTCGCCCTCCTCGATCATGGCCTCGATCGCGGTCTTATCCGCTTCGCGGTTCGTCAGGATGCTCGACAGGATCGCGATCCGGTCCCCGGCGAGCGGCTGCCCTCCCCGCGCGTACGCGGCAGCGTCTTCGAGCGGGTTCTCGACACTCCACGCTCCATCGGTGCCGCGCAGGAGTTCGGCGGCGCGGTCGCGGGCCTGCTCGGGGCCCGGCCGCAGGTCTGCGGCCCGCTCCCGGTCCAGGTCGAGCGGGACGTACGCGTAGTTCCCATCGCGGCCGCGGGTGAGCATGACGTACAGCGCTTCCGCCGTGGTCCCGTGGTCCGGGATCGAGTGGCAGGTGTCGACCGTGCGGCCCTGCGCCGCGTGCACCGTGCCCGCGTACCCAAGCTCGACGTGCTGACGGACGTAGGAAGCGGGGAGCTCGACGGTTTCACCGAGCGTCCCATCACGCTCGACGCGACGCGCGAGCAAGGCCCCGTCCTCTCGCGTGTATCCGACCTGCAACACATCGCGGTTAGTGAGCTCCTGCTCGTTCTCCTCCACTTCGGTGTTGCGGCGGGCCATGATCAGATCGCCGCGACCTGCGGTGTTGCCGTCGGCAAGGCGGGCACCGTCCTGGGCCACGATGCCGAGCGCTACGAGTTCGTCGCGGATCCGGCCAGACAGTTCGGCGGCCTTCTCGTTCGTCCCCACCAATAGGAGGCTCTGCCGACCTGCGAGGTAGTCGGACAGGTACCGGTCCAGCGCGAGCGTCTCCATCTCTTCGCGGGACCCGTCGCGGAACCGGCCGTGCTCGTCGTAGTCGCGCAGGGCCTCGGGCAGACCATCCCGCAGAGCGATGGACGCCTCACGCTCCCATTCCTCGCGGAACCTGACGACGGTGGATAGCTGGTGGGCGCCGCCCACCGTCACCAAGCGGCGCATGGCGCCTCCGGCCCCGGGCGCCGATAGCTGGTGGTCGTCGCCCGACCAAAGCACCTTGGCGCCGGCGGCGTCGGCGAGCTGCTGGATCCGGGCGAGGTGATCCGTGGTGACCATGCTCGCCTCGTCCACCAGGACGAGTTGCCCGGGCTGGAGGGATGCCTCGCCCTCGTTGACCGCGGTGAGCCAACGCTCGATGTTCATCGCTGAGTCCAGGCCCTCGGCCTGGAGGACTCCGGCCGCGTTCTGCGACGTCGTCAGACCGAGCACGGGCGTCCCTGTCTCGCTCCGCCAGATTTCGGCCAGTCGGCCTACGGTGAACGACTTCCCGGTTCCGGCCGGGCCGACGAGTACGTCAACGCGGCGGCCGGAGGTCAGGATGCCCGTGAGCGCGGCGGCCTGGTCGGCGAACGGGCGCATGCCCTCGGGCATCGGAGCGCCGCGTAGCGCGGCTTCCTTCGCCTCTTCGACGCTGGGGCCAACTAGAGCGGCGGCCCGCTCCGGGTCCACGCGGGGCGCATCGGTTCCAAGCGCGGCCGCGGTCAGCGCCGCTTCCCGGTCGAGCTGGTCGACGGTGGTGTACCGCTCGGCGGCCTGGGCGAGGTAGACGCTCCGGCCGTCCGGCCTCTGGAGGTCGGCCGGGATCGTGACCTCGTCGGGCGCATTGAGCAGGCGTACCCCGGTGACCGCTTCGTTTCCGAGCGCCATGTCCGTGAGGGACTCAAGGAGCGCCTCGACGCGCTCGGGGTGCAGCCCTCCGAGGTAGTCGGGCAGATGCCGATCGATCATCCGCGTCAGCTCAGGTCGGGTCCACTCGGCCTTGCCTCGCTGGACGTCGGCGAGCGCGGCCTGCAATACCCGGTCGACGTCGGCCTCGGCGAGCGACCGCGCTGGCTGGCCCTGCGGGATCCGTCCAAGGGTCTGCTCGGGGATCCCGCTGAGCTGCCCGATCTCCTCGGCGCGGGCGCGCTCCTCCCACTGCCGCAGCCTCTCGGCCTCACTGACCGCATGCTCCTTGGTCTTGGGCGCTTTCGTGGCCTTCGTCGCGTCCTGAGCCATTTTGAACAGGACGCGCGGCGACGGCTCCCGACCATGCGCGGCCACATATGCGGCTACGCGCCTTTCGAGATCCTCGGTCACCTGAACGCGGCGGCTGGAAAACTCCGCGATCATTTCCGGGGACACCCCAACGACCTCGCGGCCGTTCCCGTCCGGCCGGGCCCGGAACTCCAGTCCGAGACGGCGGGACAGGTACTCCTCCATCGCGCGCTCACCGTGCGCGGCCGCACCCGGGCGGGCCTTGAACACTGCCCGGCTGTCGAGCGTCACCCATTTCCCGTCGGCGGTCTGCTGCCGGTTAAGGATCGCCTGATGCACGTGTAGTTGCGGGTCACCCTCACGATTGGTGTGCTGCCTGAAACGGCCCACCACCCATCCGCCGGCCTCGACCCAGCGGCCGGTAGTGCGGCCCGCGATCTTCGCGCCGTGGTAACCGACCCTGGCCTCTCCCGCATGCTCTTGCAGATAGCGCAGACTCGCATCCGCTCCGGCCATCACGCCATCCCAGACAACGCCTGCGGCCTCGCGGTACTGCGCGGCCTGCTCGACGTTTCCGGCGGCCTCGGCCTCACTGGCTGCCGCGAGCAATCCGGCATGCACGAGGGTGACGGACTTGGACGGGCTAAAGGTCGCGTCCAGGTGGATGACTGCCTGCCGGGCCTCGCCCTTCGCCTCGTATTTCAGTTCGGCGAGTCGTTCAAGCGACGCCTCAGGCTCGGCCGCCACCTTCGTGGCGTAGATCTCTTCCCACGACCGGAACGTGGTCTTGCGACGCCCGAGTCGCGCCTTCTCCTCATCAGGGACAGAAGAGTCAAGGAAGTTCGGGTCACGCGGGTCGAGAAAGGTCTCATAGAGCTTCTCGAAAACCGCGCCGTCGATCTCGGTCCCGGGCTCCAGGCCGAGCGTTCGCGCGCCCTCTCCCCACCAGACTCCGGGCGGCTCGCCGTGCTCAGCGACCGATGACAGATAGTAGTTCTCGGCGCCGCGGCCAACCTGCCGGGTGAGGTACTTGGCATCACGGCCCGGCGCGATGCTGAGCACGCGATCACCTCCTCACCTCGACCGGCCCGCGTGGGCCGGTGACCTGCGGCGCGACGTTCGGAAGATCACCGCGCAGCGACCATCCTACCATGATCATTAATAATGCCTAGGTGTGGTGGGTTGCTTAGGGCTTGTGGCAGTGGGTGAACTGAGGCATGGTGTTGGGCTGTGAGGTGGGCTGAGGGGGTGATCTGGTGGTGCTGGCCAGTGCGGGTGACGTGGTCGAGTTCGGTGGGCTGGCTCCGCTGGGCGTCCGTTGGCCCGGCCTGGGCCGCCGCTACCGTGCGTCGCCGTCGCGCGCGGCGCACCCGACGCCCGGCGGCCGCGACGGCTGGCCGCTCGCGCCCCTCCTCCGCCCGGTCCGCGGGGAGGAAATGGCGAGCGGACTGTTACCGCATTCCCGTTCTTCCGCCCCTCGGAGGTCCGCGTGTCCACCCATTCCCCCCGCCCCAACCCCGGCCGCCGAGGGCGGCCGGGGCGCGATTCTCGCGCTGGCGCATCGGCGGCCGATATGGCGCGCACCCTCGCGGCCGCCGGACGGCGCCGGCGCGCCAAACACGCCGGACTATCCGCCGCGCTCATCGCCGCCGCGCTGCTGCTGGTATGGCTTGTCTCGGGTTCACTCCAAATCGGCGTAGGCGCCGCGTTCCTGGCCGTGGGGCTCCTGGTCGTCCTCCAGGGCGGCCGCCGCACTGATGACGCAGCAAAATGGCGGAAAGGCGCGGTCGGCGAGCGCTCCACCGCGCGCATGCTGCGGCCGCTAGAGCGCCGCGGCTACGTCGTCCTGCACGACCGTGGCCTAGGCCGGGCTGATGACGTCGCCAACATCGATCACCTCGTGATCGGGCCGGGCGGCGTGATCGTGGTCGACAGCAAGAATTGGCACAAGAACACCATGATCCGGCGGCGTCGCGGACAGATCTGGGTCGGCCGGACTCGCGGCGCAAAGGTCGTCGCCGGTACCGCCGTCGAGCGGCGCCGCGTTTCCACCGTGCTCACGATGGAACTGGGCGAGCGCCTCGGGCGTCCGGTCGAAGCACAGGCCGTCCTTGCCGTTCACGGCGCGAAACTGCCCTACTGGCGGCGGCCGGAAATCGAGGGGATTCCGCTGCTGCGCGCCCGGTCCGTTCGTCGGTGGATCACCTCGCTCCCCGCCGTTTACGACCAAGAGGCTGTTACCGCGCTCGCCGATGCCGCAACGCGGCGATTTCCGCCGTATGAACCGCCGGAGCATCGCCGCGCTGCGGGCAATCGTTACTGACCTCAGAAAAGGCCGTCGGCCTCGGTAAGTCCGGCGGCGGCCGCGGCCTCGATCGCCGCGTCGATGTCCCGGCCTGCGGCCCGCGCCGCGAGGATCGCCGCGCGGATCGCCACGGCGCGGCCGTGGGCTCCCCGGACGTCGGCGAGCGGCCCCGAGCGGCGCCACTTGCGGGCCCGGTAGTCCGCATCGTTCTGCGCCCGGGGGATGAGCTCCCAGTGGGCGGGGTTCTGGCATGAGCTCTCGTCGCAGCGGTGTCCGATCACCAGGTCCTCGCCGGGCCGCGGCGCGATGACGCCGTACTCGGCCTGGTAGCCGTAGGTGTGGGCTGTTACCACGATGCTCGGGCCGCTTGCCCTGGCGGCTTTGAGCTTGCCGTGCCCGGTGTCGGACACGGCGCCGAGCCAGTACCAACACGCGTCCGGGTCGCGCCGGTGGACCTTCGCTCGGTACCGCTGGCGGGTTGGTGGGTGGTCGAGCAGGGCGGCCCATACCTCGCTCGGGATCCGGCCGGACAGTCCTCGGCGTGAAGCGGGGGCCGCTTCGCCGAGCAGGACGAGTTGCCCGGGCCGGTCGTCCTGCGCTTCGGTCGGGTCCTCTGCGGCGGCCGTCTCGGGCGGCGGGTCGGCGGCCGCCGGACCAACTGAAGCGGGCCGCGCGGGGGGCTTCGTCGGTTCCGGCGGCTGTGCCTCCTCGGCGGCGAGCTCGGCTAGCGCGTCCTCGAACGTGAGTTGCCCGTCCGTCGTGCTCGGCGACCGGGTGCCTCTCCGCTGGCTCACCGCGCGTCCTGGGGCGGCTGGTCGCCGTACATCCGGCGGAGCATCTTGATCTCGCGGCGGCGCCGCTCGCGCCGTCCTGCCGGGCTGCGCCACCACTCCGCGTGCAGGTCGGCGGCGGCGATCCCGGTCAAGACTGCGGCGACCGGGAGTATCCAGGCGATCCCTTCCAAGAGCGGTTCCCCGCGCATCGCCTGGGCGAGCAGGCTGACCGGGGCGAGCAGGCTCATCCAGGCGGCGAACACGCCGAGCGTCCGCATGACCAGCACGCGCACGGGCATCGGGTCACCCTCCCGCGCGGCCGCTGCCGCGGCCCTGGTCGGGCTGGTCCGGGTGCGCCGCGCGGGCGGCGGCGGCCTGGTCGGCGACCATGCTGCGCAGCCATGCGACCTGACCGGGCATGAGGGGCACCGTGCCGACGTCCTCGCCGGCGACGGTGACGTGGGCGAGCGCGACCGGCGTCACGTCCGGGTCCTCGGTCGGGTACTCGGTCATCAGCGCGGCGAGCTCCTCGACGAGCGCGCGGGCCTGGTCGGCAAGGGACTGGGGGGCCATGGCCATGACCTCACTCCTTTCCGCGGCCGCGGCCGCGACTCTGCTCGGCCCGGTCGGCGCGGGCCTCGGCTCGGTCCGCGCGGACCTCTGCCCGGTCGGCGCGGTCGGTGGCCTGGTCGGCGAGCTGGTCGGCGCGGGTGAGGCGCTCGCGCAGCTCGGCGACACGGTCGGCGGCCTCCTGGCGCACGCGGGCGAGCTCGGCCGCGGCGTCGTCGGCGGACTGCTGCGCCTGGATGGCCTGCCGCTCGGCCTGCGTCACGCGCCGCTCGGCCTCGGCGCGGGTCTGCTCAGCCTCGGCCCGGATCCGCTCGACTTCGGCCCGCGTCTGCTTCGCCTGCTCGGCGGCGGCGTCCTCGGCGGCTCGCACTTGGTCGGCGGCCGCCTGTTGGGCACGAGCGATCTCGTCCTGAGCCTCCCGGGCGGCGTCCTCGGCGGCGGTCCGGGCGGCGGCGACGTCGGCGGCCGCTTCGTCCCGGATCCGGGTCCGCTCGGCGTCGAGCTCGGCCCGCGCCTGCGCGATCTGCTCCGCGGCGGCCGCCTGCGTTGCGGCGGTCTCCTGCTCGGCCTCGGCCCGGATCCGCTCGACCTCCGCGCGTGCCTCCGCGCGCGCCTCCCGGGCGGCGTCCTCGGCGGCTGCCCGTGCCTGCTCGGCCGCGACGCGCTCGGCCTGCATCTCCTCGGCGGCCGCGTCCGCCTCCCGGGCCGCCTCCTCGGCGGTGCGGGCGCGCTGCTCGGCTCCGAGCGCGCGGGACTCGGCGGCTGCGGCCCGCTCCTGCGCGGCCGCTTCGGCGGCGGCGATCTGGACTTCGGCCGCGGTGGGGTCGCCGATCGTGGCGACCTGCCCGCGGAGCCGCTCGACCAGGGCGGCGAGCTGGTCGGCGAGCGTGGTCGCCTGCTTGAGCAGGTGCGCGCCCTGCGCGGTGGCCATGGTGACCGGCGCGGCGTCGTCGGCCTCGGTCACGGTGTCGCCGGCCTGCTCGCGCTGCTGGCGACGGCGGGCGAGCCACGCGCTCTTGGCGGTGTGCTCGGGGTTGTCGCAGTACTCGGGGCGCGGCCCGCGCTGTCCGGCGGGCTTGGGCTCCGGCGGCTGCGTGCATCCGGGGTACTTGCACACCGGCGCGGCGGCGGCCGCCTCGGTGACCTCGGGCTCCTGAGGTGATGACACGTGGCACTCCCTTCTTGGGTCGTTCGCTTACAAACTCATCATATCCCATCTCTCGACGGAATGGGATGGATTAGATGGGATGAGATGGGATAGAATAGAGGTGACGGAGGGACGGCAACCCCTCCAGGAACCGCCACCAAGAGGAGGACGCATGATCACGCGTAAGGACGGCCGGGTGTCGCTGGAAACGGTCGAGGACGGCGTTGTCTACGTGGCCGCGAACATCGTGAAGGTGATCGCGGCGGCCGGGCACCCGGGCCACGACCGTGAGGCGGTCGCCGCCCGGGTCCTGTCTGACGAGGGACTCGACGCGATCCGGGACGCCTACGTCGGCCTGGTGGAGGCAGGGACGGCTCCGGTCGATGCGCTCCGGGCCGTCGGGGTAGAGGCGATTCGCGCCTACCGCCGTACTCACGGCTTCTAGCGCCGCGCACCCCAATGAAACGGGCGGCGAGCAGATGGCTCGCCGCCCGTTATCCTGTGCCTTCGCTGCCCTTCCGGGGTGGTGGTTCCTGGCGGCCGAGGTCTGTTGCCGCCGCTCCGCGGGGCGACCTGCGGACGGAATGACCTCGGCCGCCGTTCGCGTTCGTCCGGTCCTAGCCTCGTGCGGAGGCTGCTGGCGCTGGCCCTGGTGGTCGTCCTGGTGGTGGTGGCTGGGGGAGGTACGACGGTCGTACCCGTCCCTCGGGGCTGCTGGGTCGGTTGGTTGGGGTGGGGGCCGGCTGGGTGCTGCTTGGCTGGGCCCCGTGCT
>NZ_QHJN01000156.1:0-18705 GCF_003947565.1 Actinomadura sp. WAC 06369
GGGTTCGGTCGGCGTGCCGGGGGCGGTGACCGGGTCGTTCATGTGCGTGTTCCCTCTCTGGCGGGCCCCGGTCGGGGCGGGCCGTGAAGGGGGGAGTCCGGGCCGCCCGGTCGGGGAAGTGTCGTTCCACGAGAAAAGGCAGAGCCCAGGGGGCTCTGCCTCGGCCGGCTCCGGGGGTCGTCGCTCAGGTGCGCGCGTCGACCGGCTCGGTCGGAGCCGGCTCGGTAAACGCGGTATAGCGACGGTCCATGCCGACGATGGTAGGCGGGACGGCCGGGGGCGCGTCAAATCCCGGGACGGCTCGTCTCGTGTCGTGAGACAGGAGGCGGTGGCTAGCATGTCGGGCATGGGGGGAGAGGTCGCGCATTACTGGCGGCATCCCGCGCTGCCCGACGTCGGCCTGCTGCGGGCACGGTACGTGACGCACCGGTTCTCGCGGCACGTCCACGACGGGTACGCGATCGGGGTCATCCTCCACGGGGTGGAGGAGTTCGAGCATCCGGGGGGCGTCGAGCGGGCCGGGCGCGGCGCGGTCGTCGCCGTCAACCCGGGCACCGTCCACACCGGGCAGGCGGGGGAGCCCGACGGCTGGGCGTACCGCATGACCTACCCGTCGGTCGCGGTCCTCGCGGAGATCGCTGCCGAGCTGGGCCTGCCGCGCGGCACGCCCGCGTTCCCGAGCCCGGTCCTGGACGATCCGGACGCGGCGCGGCGGCTGCGCGCCGTCCACCGGGCGGGGGAGCGGGGCGACGCGCTCGCCGCCTCCACGATGCTGCGGACGGCCTACGCGGCGTTGCTGCGGCGGCACGCGGCCCGGTACCCGGCGGCCGGGGCGCAGGCCGCGCCGCCCGCCCTGCCGCGGGTGGTCCGGGACGCGCGGGACCTGCTGCACGCGCGCCTGGTCGACCCGCCGGCGCTGGAGGAGCTGGCCGCGGCGGTCGGGGCCCGGCCGTTCCCGCTGCTGCGGGCGTTCCGGGAGGCCACGGGCCTGCCGCCGCACGCGTACCTGAACCAGGCGCGGGTCCGCGCGGCGGCCGCGCTGCTGGACGAGGGGCTGCGGCCGGGCGAGGTCGCCGCCCGCACCGGGTTCGCCGACCAGGCGCACCTGACGCGCCATTTCAAGCGCACCATGGGCGTCCCGCCGGGCGCCTACCGGGCCGCCCGGGGGTTCGGGAGTGTCGGGTCCCGGGAGACCCGAGAAGAGGGTTAAGGTTTCAGGACCGCGTCGCCCCGGAGCTCCCGTCCGGGCCGGCGATCTTCCCCCGGGACCGACGGCGACACCGCGTGCCGACCGCACGCGGGCGGTCGCATGCCACGAGCAGGAGGTGCGCCAGGCATGGCCGACTCTTTCGTCCATCTGCACGTTCACACCGAGTACTCCATGCTGGACGGGGCCGCCCGGTTGAAGCAGATGTTCGAAGAGGTCGGGCGGCAGAAGATGCCCGCGATCGCGATGACCGACCACGGCAACATGCACGGGGCCTTCGACTTCCACAAGCAGGCCACCGCCGCGGGCGTCACCCCGATCATCGGCATCGAGGCGTACATGGCGCCCGAGTCGCGGTTCCACAAGAAGAAGGTCCAGTGGGGCGAGCCGAGCCAGAAGCGCGACGACGTCTCCGGCGGCGGGCTGATCAACCACATGACGCTGTGGGCGCGCAACAAGGCGGGCCTGCACAACCTGTTCAAGCTGTCGAGCCGGGCCTACACCGAGGGCTTCGTCTTCAAGTACGCCCGGATGGACGAGGAGCTGCTCGCCGAGCACGCCGACGGGGTGATGGCCACGACCGGCTGCCCGTCCGGCAAGATCCAGACGCGGCTGCGGCTCGGGCAGTTCGACGAGGCGCTGAAGGCGGCCGCCACGTTCCAGGACATCCTCGGCAAGGAGAACTACTTCCTGGAGCTGATGGACCACGGGCTCGACATCGAGCGCAACGTCCGGCAGGGCCTGCTCGACATCGGCAAGAAGCTGAACATCCCGCCGGTCGTGACGAACGACTCGCACTACACCCACGAGTCCGAGGCGACGGCGCACGACGCGCTCCTGTGCGTCCAGGTCGGCAAGCAGCTCGCCGACCCCGACCGGTTCCGGTTCAACGGCAGCGGCTACTACCTGAAGACGGCGGACGAGATGCGCGGCATCGACTCCTCGGACGCCTGGCAGGAGGGCTGCCGCAACACCCTGCTGATCGCGGAGCGGGTCGAGCCGGAGGGCATGTTCGAGTACCACGACCTCATGCCGCGGTTCCCCGTCCCCGAGGGCGAGACCGAGGAGACCTGGTTCCGCAAGGAGGTCTGGAAGGGCCTGGAGCGGCGCTTCCCGGAGGGGATCCCCGAGGAGTACACGAAGCAGGCCGAGTACGAGATGGGCGTCATCCTCGGCAAGGGGTACCCGTCCTACTTCCTCGTCGTCGCCGACTTCATCATGTGGGCCAAGGAGAACGGCATCCTGGTCGGCCCCGGGCGGGGCAGCGCCGCCGGCTCGCTCATCGCGTACGCGATGGGCATCACCGACCTCGACCCGCTCCCGCACGGCCTGATCTTCGAGCGGTTCCTGAACCCCGAGCGCGCGTCCATGCCCGACATCGACATCGACTTCCCTGAAGACCGGCGGGCCGAGGTCATCAAGTACACGACGGAGAAGTGGGGCGCCGACAAGGTCTCCTTCATCGCCACCTTCGGCACCATCAAGGCGAAGGCCGCCATCAAGGACGCCGGCCGCGTCCTCGGCTTCCCCTACGCCCTCGGCGACCGCATCTCCAAGGCGTTCCCGCCCGCGGTCATGGGCAAGGACATCCCCCTGTCGGGCATCTTCGACGAGAAGCACCCCCGGTACGGCGAGGCGGGCGAGCTCCGCAAGCTGTACGAGGAGGAGAACGACGTCAAGCAGATCATGGACCTGGCGCAGGGCCTGGAGGGACTGATCCGGCAGACCGGCGTGCACGCCGCCGGGATCATCATGTCCGGTGAGACGATCACCGACCACGTCCCGATCATGCGCCGGGACGCCGACGGCGCGATCATCACGCAGTTCGACTACCCGACCTGCGAGACGCTCGGCCTGCTGAAGATGGACTTCCTGGGCCTGCGGAACCTGACGATCATCGACGACGCGCTGCAGGGGATCAGGAAGAACAAGGGCACCGAGGTCGACCTGCTCGCGCTGCCGCTGACCGACCAGCCCACCTACGACCTCCTCGCCCGCGGCGACACCCTCGGGGTGTTCCAGTTCGACGGCGGGCCGATGCGGGCGCTGCTGCGGCTGATGAAGCCCGACAACTTCGAGGACATCTCCGCCGTCGGCGCCCTGTACCGGCCCGGCCCGATGGGCGCCAACTCCCACACCAACTACGCGCTCCGCAAGAACGGCCAGCAGGAGATCACCCCGATCCATCCCGAGCTGGAGGAGCCGCTCAAGGACATCCTCGGCACGACCTACGGCCTGATCGTGTACCAGGAGCAGGTCATGGCGATCGCGCAGAAGGTGGCGGGGTACTCGCTCGGCAAGGCGGACCTGCTGCGCCGCGTCATGGGCAAGAAGAAGAAGGCCGAGCTGGACGCGCAGTTCGAGGGCTTCGAGGCCGGGATGATCGAGCGCGGCTACTCCAAGGAGGCCGTCAAGACGCTGTGGGACATCCTCGTCCCGTTCTCCGACTACGCGTTCAACAAGGCGCACTCCGCCGCGTACGGGCTGGTCTCCTACTGGACGGCCTACCTGAAGGCGAACTACCCCGCCGAGTACATGGCGGCGCTGCTGACGTCCGTCGGCGACGACAAGGACAAGAGCGCCCTGTACCTGAGCGAGTGCCGCCGCATGGGGCTGAAGGTGCTGCCGCCGGACGTCAACACCTCCGAGGCCGACTTCACCCCGCTCGGGGACACCGAGATCCGGTTCGGGCTGTCGGCGGTCCGCAACGTCGGGACGAACGTCGTCGAGGGCATCGTCGCGGCGCGCCGGGAGAAGGGCGCCTACACCGACTTCAACGACTTCCTCAACAAGGTCCCGCCGATCGTGTGCAACAAGCGGGTCGTGGAGTCGCTGATCAAGGCGGGCGCGTTCGACGAGCTCGGCCACGAGCGCAAGGCCCTGCTGATGGTGCACGAGCAGGCCATCGACTCGGTCATCGACATCAAGCGCAAGGAGGCCATCGGGCAGGACTCCCTGTTCGGGGCCCTGGAGGACGAGAGCGGCGAGGACGCGTTCGCCGTCGCGATCCCCGAGGACGAGGAGTGGGACAAGACGACCCTCCTCGCGTTCGAGCGGGAGATGCTCGGCCTGTACGTCTCCGACCATCCGCTGCTCGGCGTCGAGCACATCCTGGAGCGCGAGGCCGACTGCGCCATCGCGTCCCTCAACGAGGGGGAGCGGCCCGACGGCCAGATCGTCGTCGTGGCGGGGCTGCTGTCGGGCCTGCAGCGCAAGGTCACCAAGCAGGGCAACTCGTGGGCGATGTTCCAGCTGGAGGACCTCGCCGGCTCGATCGAGGTGCTGTGCTTCCCGTCGGCGTACCAGCTGTGCTCCACGCTGCTCGCCGAGGACGCGATCCTGATCGTCAAGGGCAAGCTGGACCGCCGCGAGGACGTCGCGAAGATCATCGCGATGGAGGTCACCCAGCCCGACCTGACGGTCACCGACGCGATCGGGCCGCTGTCGGTCAGCCTGCCGCTCAACCGCTGCACGCCGCCGACCGTGTCGCGCCTCAAGGAGGTGCTGACCACCCACCCCGGTTCCGCCGAGGTGCACCTGCACCTGCAGAACGGCCCCCGCACGACGGTCGTCCGGCTCGACGACCGGCTCCGCGTGTCGCCGTCCCCCGCGCTGATGGGCGACCTGAAGCAGCTCCTCGGCCCGTCCTGCCTCGGCTGACCGCCCAGGGCCCGGCGTGCGGGACGCCGGGCCCGGCGAGGAGCTCGGGCGGCGGGACCCGCCGCGTCGGGGAGGCCGGGGCCCGGGTCAGCCGCCGAGGCCGGCCGGGCTCAGCTCGGACCGCCAGTCGAGGAACCGGCCGAGGCCGTCGAAGTGGACGCGGGCGCGGGCGCCGGGCGCCAGCACCTCGGTCTCCATGTCGGTCTGCCGGTACCCGACGCGGTGCTCGGCGAGGAACCCGGCGAGGGTGAGCCGCGGCTCGTGCGGGAACAGGCCGGTGGCGTCCTTGAGCAGCCGCGGCACGGTGACCGGGTCGAAGGACGTGGCGGGCACCCGGGGATCGTCGACGTGCAGGTACGCCGAGCCGCCGTCGTAGCCCGCGTTGATGTAGCCGCCGCCGCGCAGCACGCCGCCCGCGGCCATCGCGATCAGCTCGCCGCCGTGCCCGGCCGTGCCCTCGTACCAGGACAGGTCCACCTCGGGGGTGGTGAACTCGGTGATGCCCAGCCGTTCGCCGACCGTCCGGACGACCAGCGTCGGGGCGACCGCGGGGTGCTCGTCGCCGAACTGCGGGTTCGCCCACCCCCACAGCCAGGTGCGCTCGCGGACGGCGTAGCTGCCGAGCAGCGAGACCCGGACCGTGACACCGCCGCTGGTGTAGGTGCGGGCGGTGAGGTCGGCGCTCCAGTCCTCGCGGGGCAGGAATTCCGCGAGCGCCTCCTGCCGCTGCAGGACGACGGCCGCCAGGGCGGCGCCGAGGCGTTCGAACGCGGGACTGAATCCGGACATGTCGGGCACACTATCCCAGTGGTCGAGGCGGGTGCGGGCGTCGCGAGACCGCCCTTGCATTGTCGATCGGTTGACCACGGCAGGCTAGTCTTTCGCCGACAGCGGAGTCTCGGATGGGAGCGGGCGAGGTGCGCGGACCGACCGGTAGACGCGTGGCGGCCGGGCTGGTCACGACCCTGATCATGGCGGTGCTCGGGCCCCTCGCGGGGCTGCTGTGGGCGGCGACCGCGCCCGAGGTGACATATGTCATCTTCCGCGGCGACACCTACCTCGCCGACCCCGAGAGCCAGGCGCCGATCGGCACCGACCTGCGGTTCGCGCTGATCGTCCTGGCGGCGGGCGCGCTCTGCGGCGGCGCCGCCTACCTGGCGGGGGGCCGCGGCAACGACATCGCGCTGCTGCTCGGCCTGGCCGCGGGCGGCGTCCTCGCCGGGCTGCTCGCCTGGCGGACCGGCCACATGATCGGCCTGGACGAGTTCCGCGCCGCGGTGCGCGCCGCCGCCGACCGGGAGCGGGTCGCCGGCGTCGCCGAGCTGCGCGCCCGGGGACTGCTGGTGTGCTGGCCCGTCGCCGCGGTCGGCGCCTACGGCGTCCTCGAACTGGCCGTGCGGCGGCTACCCGCGCGCGACGGCCGCGACCCGGGCGCCGGTGAGGCGGACGAGGTCGGCGGGGCGCAGCTCGATCTGGAGTCCGCGCCGACCGGCGGAGACGTAGACCGTCGGGAGGGCTGAGGCCGACGCGTCCAGCACCGTCGGCAGCCGCCGGCGCTGCCCGAGCGGGCTGATCCCGCCGACGACGTACCCGGTGGCGCGCTCGGCGTCGCGCGGGTCGGCCATCTTCGCCCGCTTCCCGCCGGCGGCCGCGGCCAGCGCCTTGAGGTCCAGGCTGCCCGAGACCGGGACGACGGCGACGGTGAGGTTCCCGTCCACCTCGGCCAGCAGGGTCTTGAAGATGCGGTCGTGCGGGATCCCCAGCGCGTCGGCGGCGGCGGCCCCGTAGGACTCGGCGTCGGGGTCGGGCTCGTAGGGGTGCAGGGTGTGCTCGATCTTCGCCTTCGCGGCGGCGACGGTGGCCGGCGTCCCGCCGCCTCCCTGCTTCCCGCCGGACTTCGTCTTGCCCATGGGCCGAGTCTCTCGCACCCGTCCACCGGTTTTCCGCGTGCGGGGCCGCGCGGCGGCGCCGGCCGCGGCGGCGCGTCAGTTCGGGTGGAACGAGCCGTCCAGGAACTGGCCGGCCGGGAGGGTCGGCAGCGACGCCAGGATGCGGTTCTCCCGCAGCAGCAGGTCGCGCTCGGCGCGCAGCCGCAGCGCCGCGTCCTCGCACTCCAGGACGCGCTGCTTCTCGTGCCCGTCCAGGATCAGCGAGGACGCGATGAGGTACGACAGCCGCACGGGGTCGGCGGGCAGCTCGACCTCCTCGGCGGGTCCGGCGCCCGCGGTGCGCAGCCGCTCCAGGTACCGGCCGAACAGCCAGCGGACGTGCCGCGCCGCGGGCGCCGGGTCGGTCCCGGGCTCCTCGGGGAGGAACTCGACCTCGCCCTGCAGGTAGGGGCGCGACCGGTCCAGCTCCTTGAGCCGGAACCGGCGGGTGCCGACGGCCACGACGTCGTACCGCCCGTCCGGGTGCCGCGTCGTGTCGTGGATCTCGGCGAAGCACCCCACCCCGGACAGCCGGCGCGCCGCGTCGTTGCCGACCTCGTGCCCCAGCTCGATGTTGACCACGCCGAACCCGCGCGGTTCGGGCGCCTCCAGGAGGTCGGCGACGAGGCGGCGGTAGCGTTCCTCGAAGAGGTGCAGCGGCAGGACCAGGCCCGGGAACAGCACGGTGCCCAGGGGGAAGAGGGCGATCCGCTCCGTCACGCTGTGTCTCCTGTGCTCGCGGGGGGCGCCCGCCGGTGTGGACGCACTCCACGGAAGCCTACGTCCCCGCCGATGATCTTGGTAAGCATCGGTTTTTCAGATTGTGAAGCGGGAGTCACCCCGGCGGGCGCGCGGCGGGACGGCGCGGCGGGACGGCCCCGGCGTGGCGTGCGTCTCTCGTGCGTCTCGGCACGTGAGACGGGGCGCGAGGGGGCGGGCGCACTCCGTAGACTGGGCGGCGTGATTTCCCGTATCGACCTGCGCGGCCCGCTTCCCGGCGAGCTGCGCTCCGTGCTGCCCCGTGCCGAACTCGACGTCGAGGCCGCCCTGGACAAGGTGCGGCCCATCTGCGACGACGTCCGCCATCGCGGGTCCGCGGCGGTCCGGGAGCACACGAAGACCTTCGACGGGGTCGAGCTGGAGAGCGCCCGCGTCCCGGTCGCCGAGATCCACCGGGCCCTCGCCGAGCTCGACCCGAAGGTCCGCGACGCCCTCGAGGAGAGCATCCGCCGCGCCCGCATCGTGCACCGGGCGCAGCGCCGCACCGACGTCACCACGCAGGTCGTGCCGGGCGGCACCGTCACCGAGCGGTGGATCCCCGTCGGCCGCGTCGGGCTGTACGTCCCGGGCGGCCGCGCCGTGTACCCGTCGAGCGTCGTCATGAACGTCGTCCCCGCGCAGGAGGCGGGCGTCGGGTCGCTCGCCGTCACCTCGCCCCCGCAGGCCGAGTTCGGCGGGCGGCCCCACCCGGCGATCCTCGCGGCGTGCGCGCTGCTCGGCGTCGAGGAGGTGTACGCGGCGGGCGGCGCCCAGGCGATCGCGATGTTCGCCCACGGCACCGACGAGTGCCCGAGCGCCGACCTCGTCACCGGGCCCGGCAACGTGTACGTCGCCGCCGCGAAGCGGCTGCTCAAGGGCGTGATCGGCATCGACGCCGAGGCGGGCCCGACCGAGATCGCGGTCCTCGCCGACGGCACCGCCGACCCGGTGGCCGTCGCCGCCGACCTGATCAGCCAGGCCGAGCACGACGTGCTCGCCGCCGCCGTCCTCGTCACCGACGCGCCCGAACTGGCGGACGCGGTCGAGACCGAGCTGAAGGCGCAGGTCGCGCGGACGAAGCACGTCGAGCGGATCACCGAGGCCCTCGCGGGCCGCCAGTCCGGCATCGTCCTGGTCGACGACGTCGAGGCCGGGCTGAAGGTCGTGGACGCCTACGCCGCCGAGCACCTGGAGATCCACACCGCCGACGCGGCCGCCGTCGCCGCGCGCGTCCGCAACGCCGGGGCGATCTTCATCGGGCGGCACGCGCCGGTGTCGCTCGGCGACTACCTCGCCGGGTCCAACCACGTGCTGCCCACCGGCGGGTGCGCCTGCCACTCCTCCGGCCTGTCGGTGCAGGCGTTCCTGCGCGGCGTCCACGTCGTCGAGTACGACCGCGACGCGCTCGCCGCCGCCACCGGCCGGGTCGTCGCGCTCGCCGAGGCCGAGGACCTGCCCGCGCACGGCGCCGCGCTCAAGGCCCGCTTCGACTGGGAGATCCCGTCGTGACCGACCTGTCCGACCTGCCGCTGCGAGACGACCTGCGCGGCCGGAAGCCCTACGGCGCCCCGCAACTGGACGTCCCGTACGCGCTGAACACCAACGAGAACCCGTACCCGCCGTCCGAGGCGCTGGTGAAGGCGCTCGGCGAGGCCGTGGCGGACGTCGCCGGCACCCTCAACCGCTACCCCGACCGCGACGCGGTCGCGCTCCGCGCCGACCTCGCGGCGTTCCTCGACGCCGATACGCCCGGCGCCGGGATCACCGGCCGCCGGGTGTGGGCGGCGAACGGCTCCAACGAGATCATCCAGCAGATCCTGCAGGCGTTCGGCGGCCCCGGCCGCACCGCGCTCGGGTTCGAGCCGTCCTACTCGATGCACCCGATCATCACCGCGGTGTCCGGCACCCGGTGGGTCGACGCCGCCCGCGACACCGACTTCGGCCTCGACCCGGCCCGCGCCGTCGCCGCCGTCGAGGAGCACCGCCCCGACGTGGTGTTCCTGACGTCGCCGAACAACCCGACCGGCACGTCGCTGCCGCCGGAGACGATCGAGGCCGTGCTGGACGCCGCGCCCGGCATGGTCGTGGTCGACGAGGCGTACGCCGAGTTCCGCCGCGCCGGCACCCCGTCCGCGCTGACGCTGCTGGACGGACGGCCCCGCCTGATCGTCACCCGCACGATGTCCAAGGCGTTCGCGATGGCGGGCACCCGCCTCGGCTACCTCGCCGCCGACCCGGCCGTCATCGACGCGCTGCTGCTGGTGCGGCTCCCGTACCACCTGTCGGCCGTCACGCAGGCCGTCGCCCGCACCGCCCTGGCGTACGGCGGCGAACTGCTCGGCACCGTCGACGCGCTGCGCCGCGAGCGCGACGACCTCGTCGCGTGGCTGCGCGGCGAGGGCCTCGCGGTCGCCGATTCCGACGCCAACTTCGTCCTGTTCGGCCACTTCCCGGACCGGCGCCGGGTCTGGGAGGGCCTGCTCGAGCGGGGCGTGCTGATCCGCGAGGTCGGGCCGCCCGAATGGCTGCGGGTCAGCGTGGGCACCCCCGACGAGATGGCGGCGTTCCGCACCGCACTGAAGGAGAGTCTGTGACGCGCAAGGGCAGAGTCGAGCGCGGGACCAAGGAGACCCAGGTCCTCGTCGAGATCGACCTCGACGGGACCGGCCGGGTCGATGTGGCCACCGGCGTGGGGTTCTTCGACCACATGCTGGCGCAGCTCGGCAAGCACGGGTCGTTCGACCTCACCGTCAAGACGACCGGCGACCTGCACATCGACAGCCACCACACGATCGAGGACACCGCGATCGCGCTCGGCCAGGCGTTCCGCGAGGCGCTCGGCGACAAGGCCGGCATCCGCCGGTTCGCCGACGCGTCCATCCCGCTGGACGAGGCGCTCGCGCAGGTCACCGTGGACGTCTCGGGCCGCCCGTACCTCGTGCACGTCGAGCCGGACGGCATGGCCCCGATGATCGGCCCCGAGTACGACACCACGATGACCCGGCACGTGTTCGAGTCGTTCGTGTCGAACGCCCGGGTGGCGATGCACGTCCACGTCCCGTACGGGCGCAACGCCCACCACATCGTGGAGGCCCAGTTCAAGGCCCTCGCCCGGGCGCTGCGCGACGCGGTCGCGTTCGACCCGAAGGTGCACGGCGTGCCGTCCACGAAGGGGGCCCTGTAACCGTGGAGATCGGCGGCCTGGAGTTCACCTACGCCAACGTCGCGATCTTCGCGGTGGCGGTGTTCCTGCTGGCCGGGGTGTACAGCTTCGTCAAGCAGGGCCTCAAGATCGCCGCGGTGATCGTGTTCGTGCTGGCCGCGATGGCGTTCGCCGGGGGAGTGATGTGGCTGTGAGCCGCCCCGAGATCGTCGTCCTCGACTACGGGTCGGGGAACCTGCGGTCCGCCGAACGGGCCGTGGCCCGCGCGGGCGCGTCCGTCACCGTCACCGCCGACCGGGACGCCGCGCTGAACGCGGACGGCCTGGTCGTGCCGGGCGTCGGCGCGTTCGCCGCCTGCATGGCCGGGCTGAAGTCCGTGCACGGCGACCAGATCATCGGCCGCCGGCTCGCCGGGGGGCGGCCCGTGCTCGGCATCTGCGTCGGCATGCAGATCCTGTTCTCCAAGGGCATCGAGCACGGCGTCGCCACCGAGGGCTGCGACGAGTGGCCCGGCACCGTCGACCGGCTCGACGCGCCGGTCGTCCCGCACATGGGCTGGAACACTGTGGACGTCCCCGCGGGCTCCGCCCTGTTCCGCGGCATCGAGGACGCGCGGTTCTACTTCGTCCACTCCTACGCGGCGCGCCGCTGGGAGCTGGAGCCCGACCCGACCGGACGCATCGCGCCGCCGCTCGTCACGTGGGCCGAGCACGGCGACCGGTTCGTCGCCGCCGTGGAGAACGGCCCGCTGTGCGCCGCGCAGTTCCACCCGGAGAAGTCCGGCGACGCGGGCGCGGAACTGCTGCGCAACTGGCTCTCCACCCTTTCCTGAACACGTCCGCCGATAGGTTTTCGCATGACTGGGGTTCCCGCATGACTCTGACGCTCCTTCCCGCCGTCGACGTCGCCGACGGACAGGCCGTGCGCCTCGTCCAGGGCGAGGCCGGCACCGAGACCTCCTACGGCGCCCCGCTGGAGGCCGCCCTGGCCTGGCAGGAGGCGGGAGCGGAGTGGATCCATCTGGTCGACCTGGACGCCGCGTTCGGCCGCGGCTCCAACCGGGAGCTGCTCGCCGAGGTCACCGGCAAGCTCGACGTGAAGGTGGAGCTGTCCGGCGGCATCCGCGACGACGCGTCCCTGGAGGCGGCGCTCGCGACCGGCTGCGCCCGCGTCAACATCGGCACCGCCGCGCTGGAGAACCCCGACTGGTGCCGCAAGATCATCGCGTCGCACGGCGACCGCATCGCCGTCGGCCTGGACGTGCGCGGCACCACCCTCGCCGCCCGCGGCTGGACCCGGGAGGGCGGCGACCTGTGGGAGGTCCTCGCCCGCCTCGAGGACGACGGCTGCCCCCGCTACGTCGTCACCGACGTCACCAAGGACGGCACCCTGCGCGGCCCGAACACCGACCTGCTGCGCGACGTGTGCGCCCGCACCGACAAGCCCGTCGTCGCGTCCGGCGGCGTCTCCTCCCTGGACGACCTGCGCGCCATCGCCGCGCTCGTCCCGGACGGCGTCGAGGGCGCGATCGTCGGCAAGGCGCTGTACGCCGGGGCGTTCACCCTCGAGGAGGCCCTGGAGGCCGTCAAGTGACCGTCGCCGTCCGCGTCATCCCCTGCCTGGACGTCGACGCCGGGCGCGTCGTCAAGGGCGTCAACTTCCAGAACCTGCGGGACGCGGGCGACCCGGTCGAGCTCGCGCACCGCTACGACGCGGAGGGCGCCGACGAGCTGACGTTCCTCGACATCACCGCGTCCAGCGCCGACCGCTCCACCACCTACGACGTCGTCCGCCGCACCGCCGAGCAGGTGTTCATCCCGCTGACGGTCGGCGGCGGCGTCCGCACCGTCGACGACGTCGACCGGCTGCTGCGCGCGGGCGCCGACAAGGTGTCGGTGAACACCGCCGCGATCGCCCGCCCCGAGTTCCTGCGGGAGGCGGCGCACCGGTTCGGCTCCCAGTGCGTCGTGCTGTCGGTGGACGCGCGCCGCGCGCCCGGCACCCCGTCCGGGTTCGAGGTGACCACCCACGGCGGGCGCAAGGGCACCGGCATCGACGCGGTCGAGTGGGCCCGCCGCGGCGCCGAGCTGGGCGTCGGCGAGATCCTGCTGAACTCGATGGACGCCGACGGCACCAAGAACGGCTTCGACCTGGAGATGCTCGCCCGCGTCCGGGAGACCGTCGCGATCCCGGTGATCGCCAGCGGCGGCGCCGGCGCGGTCGGGCACTTCGCCCCCGCCGTCGAGGCCGGCGCCGACGCCGTCCTCGCCGCGAGCGTCTTCCACTTCGGCGATCTGAAGATCTCCGAGGTCAAGGACGCCTTGAGCACCGCCGGACACCCCGTCCGCTGACCCGGAGGACCCCGGAGAACCCCCCATGCGCGTCGCCCTCGCCACCTGCTCCTTCCTGCCCGACGGCAACGACGACGTCCGCGCCCTCGCCGCGGCCCTCGACGGCCTCGGCGTGCGCGCCGAGCCCGCCGTCTGGGACGCCGACACCGACTGGTCCCGGTACGACCTCGTCGTCGTCCGCACCACCTGGGACTACACGCACCGCGCGGACGAGTTCCTCGCGTGGGCCGACGGGCTCCCGCGTATCCTCAACCCCGCGTCCGTGCTGCGCTGGAACACCGACAAGCGGTACCTGCGCGACCTGGCCGACGCGGGCGTCCCGGTCGTCCCGACCCGCTGGGACCCCGACGACGTCCCGTCCGACTGGCCCGAGTACGTGGTCAAGCCCGCGGTGTCGGCGGGGTCCCGCGACACGGCCCGGTGGAGCACCGCCGAGGCCGGGGCCGCCCGCGCGCACCTGCGCGGGCTCCGCGACGCGGGCCGCACCGTCATGGTGCAGCCGTACCTGTCCGGCATCGACACCGCGGGGGAGAAGGCGCTGGTCTTCCTCGACGGCGAGTACAGCCACGCCGCCCGCAAGGCCCCGATCCTCGCCCCCGGCGCGGGCGTCCAGGGCCTCGTCGTCCCCGGCGACGGCCGCGGCGCCGTCACCGGAGCCGTCGCGACCGCGGCCGAGCTGGCCGTCGCGCGCCGCGCCCTCGCCGCCGTCCCGGGCGCCCCCGACCTGCTCTACGCGCGGGTGGACCTCGTCCCCGGGCCGGACGGCGCGCCGGTCGTCCTCGAACTGGAGCTGGCCGAGCCCAACCTGTTCCTGGCGCACGGCGACGACGCGGTGGGGGTCCTGGCGAAGGCGATGCTGGCGCGGCTCTGATCAGGTCCCGTCGCGGATGAGCCGCTCCTCGGCCTCCGGGTCGGGGTCGGCGCACTCCGGGGACGCCTCGACGACCGGCAGCAGGATTGCCGAGGGGTGGTCGGGGTCGTGGAAGACCTCCTGGTGCGCGGCGACCATCGCGCGGGCGGTGACGAGCGGCTCGCCGGTGCCCGGGTTCGCCGCGACCTTCGGGTGGGCGCCGCTCGCCACGTGCACCCGGACGCGGTGGCCGCGGCGGAACCGGTGGCCGGTCGGCCACAGGTCGACCGCGATGCGGCGGATCCCGTGGGTGCCGATGGGCTTCTCGGCGGCGGCCGGGAGCCGCAGGCCGCCCTCGCACACGTTGCGGGACGCGCCGTCCGGTCCCACGTCGCAGAGCCGGACGACGAAGTCGGTGTGCGCGCGGTCGGACCGGACGAACAGGTCGGCGGCGAGCGGCCCGATGACGTCCAGGTCCCGGTCGAGGACGGGCGAGGTGAACACGAGCACGTCGTGCCGCCGCTCCAGCGGCCGGTTGTCGACGGGCCGGGAGCTGCCGAGCAGCGTGGGGCCGCCGAGCGCCGGGGTGGGGTGCTCGGGGTCGAACCGGTAGGCGCTCGGCCGGGAGCGGCGCGGGCCGTCGGGGCCGAGCCCGCCGCCGGGGTGCAGGTGCCAGCGCTCCTGCCGCATCCCGGGCGGCGGCCAGTCGCGGTAGTCGCGCCACTCGCGGGCGCCCGTCACGTACACCCGGACGGGGGCGGGGCGCAGGCCGGACGGGTCGCCGAGCAGGTGCGCGCGGAACCAGGCGAGCGACTCCCGCAGCGACACGATCCCGTGCCGGGGGTCGGTGTGCCACCAGGGGCCGATCGTGAGGTAGGGCCGGTGCCCCGCGGCCCGCAGCGCCAGGTAGTCGCGGATCTCCCACGGCAGGAACACGTCGAACCAGCCGCCGAGCAGGTGCACCGGCGCCGCCACCTCGCCGACGGTGCCGCTGAAGTCGCGGGTGTCCCAGTAGCCGTTGTCGGCGCCCTGCGCGGCGAGGAGGTCCTGGTAGAAGCGCATCACCTCGCCGCCGGTGAGCACGTCCAGCTCCGACAGCGGACGGCCCGAGGCGGCGGCCCGCGCCACCCTGCGGCGCGCGAGCAGCGGCCCGGTCAGCAGGCCGAGCGGTTGCTGCTGCTGGTGCGTCAGGTTCGTCCAGGTCAGCGTGGACTCCAGCGCGAACGACCCGCCCACGTAGGCGGCGTCCCGGAACGAGGACGCCGTGACCTGCAGCGACATCGCCTTCAGCTCGGGTCCGGCCTCGGCCGCGGTCGCCCACGCGGTGTACCCGAGGTAGCTGGCGCCGTAGGTGGCGAACGACCCGTTGAACCACGGCTGCCGCTTCAGCCACTCGACGGTGGCGAGCCCGTCGTCGCGTTCGCTGCCGAGCGGGTCGAACTCACCGCCCGAACCGAACGTCCCGCGCGCGCTCTGCGCGACGAGCTGGAACCCGAATGGGACGAACAGCAGCCCGTTCGCCAGCGCGGCCGGGCCGCGCCGCCCGTACGGGGTGCGCACGAGGATCGTGGGCGGCGGTTCCTTCGCCCCGGCCGGGATGTACCGGTCGGCGAGCAGCGTCACGCCGTCCCGCATCGGGACGGGGATGTCGCGCTCGACGGTGTAGCGGGGCAGTCCGGGCGGCCGGGGCAGCCCGGGCGGGCGCGGGAGCCCGGGCGGGCGGGGGATCCGGATCGGCGGAGTGGGCAGTCGGTCCCACGGGGCCATGTTCCCTCCCCTGTCCTGGCCGTTATGTGCTTTCACGACCATACGTAACCGTTCATGCCGCGCCGAATCCCCGCCGTCACACCGGTCACGGCCGTCCGGCGGGCACCAGGGGCCCCGGCGGAACCCGTTCCGAACCGCGTTCGGGACAGGTGGCGGGTGCCGGGGCGGCCCCCCGTCTGGTGGACGGGCCCTCCGGATGAGATCGTGGACGGGACCGATCCTGATCAGGGGGAACAGCAGGGGGACGCCATGTGGCCAGGGGCGAATCTGCCGATGGGAACGCCGCCCGTGGGGGCGGCCGGCTCGGCCGGGCCGCCGCCGCCCATCCGGCCCGCCGCGGGCTGGTACGCGCTGCCGATCGCCTTCGGCGTCCTGGCCGTGCTGGTCTTCTTCGGCGCGTTCGCGCTGCTGTGGACGGACTCGGAGGTCGCCGACGGGCCCTCGTCGGAAGGCCCCGAGTCGGGCGTGACACTCCGCCTGGAAGAGGGGTACGGCTACTTCGTCTACGTGCGGGCCGGCGCTTCGGAGCCGCAGTCCTGCGCCGTCGTGGCGGGGGAGCGGACGATCCCGGTCCGGCTGACCACGGAGCACTCCTGGGTGGCGTCGGACGTCGAGAACTACGCGTACGCGGCGACGTTCACCTCGCCGGTCACCGGGCAGGCGCAGGTGGCGTGCCAGGGGACGGGCGGCTGGATCCGGGTGCAGCCGGACGACGCGTCCCTGCTGTACCTCGGTTTGGCGTTCTTCCTGTCGCTGGGGTTCGTGGTCGTCGCCCTCGCGTCGCTGCCGGTGATCATGCTGCGGCGCAGCGCGGCCCGGCGCCGCGCCGCCGCCGTGACCGGCCCGCCCTACCCGTACTGAGGCCCGCGTACCGACGCCCGCGCGAGGGCGCGCGCCGCGGCCGGCGGGTCAGGAGCAGAGTTCGCGTTCGAGGGGCGTGCGGAACCTCGGGACCGCGCGGACGTCGCCGTACCAGGCGGCGATCCGCTCGGCCTCCCGCTCGGCGGCCGCGCGCGCCTCGGCGCCCGCGTCCTCGAGGAAGCGCAGCGCGATCTCGCCGTCCGGCCGCTGCGCCCAGCCGCCGACGATGCGGCCGTCCCACCAGACCGTCGGGCCGATGTTGCCGTTGCGGTCGAACAGCGCGGGACGGTGCTCGCCGAGGAACCAGTCGCGGTCCTGCCAGCCCATCGGGGTGGGGTCGAGGGCGGGCAGCAGCGCCGCCCACGGTTCGGGGGCCCCGACCGGCTCCAGGTCGTCGGCGAGGACGATCCCGGTGGTGCCGTCGAGGTCGACCTCGGCGGTGTCGAGCGGCGCGAGCGCCTTCTTCACCTGCGCGGCCGTCCAGCCGGTCCACCACTTGAGGTCGGAGACGGGCGCGGGCCCGAACGCCCGCAGCCACCGCTCGACCAGTCCGGTGCGGGCGTCGTCGGCGGGCATCGGCGCGATGCCGCCCGGCAGCCACGTCTCGACGGGCGCCCACCGGTACTGGCTGCTGGTCCACGACCCGTTCGGGCGCCCCCGCACGATGCGGCCCGCGCAGCCGAGGACGACCAGCACCCACGTGGTGATGCCGGTGGGTTTGGAGTAGGACTTGCCGGGCGCCGGGTCCACCCGGGTGCGCAGCAGCGGCTCGTCCGCGCTGAGCTGCGCGCCGGTCGCCTCACCGCGCGCCAGCAGCGCCCGGTGCGCGGCCTCCTCGACCTCGGTGAACCACGCGAGGACGTCGGTGAGTCCCGGGTCGCGGTCGAGGAGGCCCTTCTCGATCATGCGGGCGTAGGTGGCGCGCTGCTTGGCCGCGAGCGCGTCGGCCGTGGACGCCTGCAGGACGGGCACCAGCTCGGTGGGGGCGACGAACATCGTTCGCCGCATCGCCAGCATCCGCAGCAGCGTCCGGTCGTCGTAGAGGGCGCGCTCGACCGCCGCCGGGTCCGCCCGCACGCTGCGCGCCGCGACGGACAGGAACACCGTCGCCGGGTCGGTGGCGTGCAGGACGACCAGGGAGCGGGCGATGTCCGGGACGTCGTCGGTCCTGGACATCGCGGCCAGCCTGTGCCGTCGCCCGAGCCGGGCGCGCCGCTCCGCGACGCTCATCGAACGCATGTACGAGAGTGTAGTCCGGTCAGGGGTTCGCGGTGATCTCGACGACGACCTTGTCCTGCGTCACCGACTTCACCGAGACGTCGAAGCCCTCGGCCTCCTCGCCCTGCTCGCCGTCGCCGACCGGGAGGGTGATGTTGTTGCCCTCGATGGCGAGGGTGACGGTCTCGCCCTGGACGCTGACGAGTTCGGCGTCCACGCCGAGGATCGACGCGCTCGCCTCGACGCCCCGGTCGAAGGTCACGGTGCAGGAGTTCACGCCGCAGTCGGTCTCGGCGTTCGTCCCGCTGCACGCGGCGACCGCGCCGAAGGGCAGCAGGAGAACGGGGAGGATGGCCAGCTTCCGCCGGGCAAGCGAGTTGGTCATGGAGGGAGTCTATGAGGGCGGGCCCCGGCCGGTCGCCCTCCGGGAGGCTGAACTTCGCGATGCGAAAGTAGTACCGGACGGTGACGCTCGCGGGGCGCGCCCCGGCTGGAACGGCGGGCACCGCCGTGATCTTCTGGAACGTGTGCGGGAGGACGCCGCCGCGCCCGGCGGGCTCGTCGTCTGCGCCGCGCTGCGCCTGGAGGCCCGCGCGGTGCGGCGCGGCCTCGCCCGCGCGCCCGTCGTGGTCGTCGGCTACCGGGCCCGCCGCGGGCCGCCCGCGTCCGGCGGGGTCCTGGCGGTGGTGGGGTTCGGCGGCGCGCTGGACGCGCGGCTGCGCCCCGGGGACGTCCTGGTCGCGGACGAGATCCGGGGCGCCGGGCCGCCGGTGCCGTGCCCGCGGCCGCAGGCCCTCGCGGACGCCCTGGCGGAGGAACTGGCGGCGGACCTGGCCGGCGGCCCGGCGGGGGAGCGGGCCCGGGCGGGGGCCGGGGGGCTGGTCGGGCCGCCGCTGACCTCCCCGGACGGCGCTGGCGGCGCCGGGCAGGCCCGGCTGGCC
>NZ_QHJN01000157.1:0-18334 GCF_003947565.1 Actinomadura sp. WAC 06369
GCGCGAGCCCGACCAGCAGGCTCCCCACCCCGCCCGCCGCCGCCTCGACCAGGACCCGGTCGCCGGCGCGGACCCCGGCGCGGTCGAACAGCCCGAGGGCGGTCGCGCCGTCGGGCTGCAGGGCCGCGGCCCGCCGCAGGTCCAGGCCGTCCGGGACCGGGAGGAGCGCGGCGGCGTCCGCGACCGCGAGCTCGGCGTTGCCGCCGTCGCCGGCGGCGGTCGGGGCCGCGACCCGGCGGCCGAGCCACCCGGGGTCGACGCCGGGTCCGGCGGCGGCGACGCGGCCCGCGACGCCGCCGCCGGGGACGTACGGGGGCACCGGCAGCGGCGGTCCCGGGCTGACGCCCCGGCGCAGCTGCGTCTCGACGAAGTTGATCTCGGCGACGGCGACCGCCACGACGACCTGCCCGGGGCCCGGCACCGGGGCCGGCGCCTCTCCCGGCACCAGGACCTCCGGCCCGCCGAACCGTTCCACGCGCACGACCCTCATCGGAACTCCCTCGTCGGTCTCCGTGTCGCGGACCATCCTGGGACCTCGAGCAGACTTGAGGTCAAGTGCGCTCGCGCTGCACGCGGACGACCTCCCGGAACGCGTCCTTGAAGGCGGCGTAGCGCTCGGCGCCGAGGCTCTCGGCGTGGCGGCGCTCCATGTCCGCGAGGATCGCGCGGGCCTTGGCGATCTCGTCCCGGCCGCGGTCGGTGGGGACGACGCGCTTGGCGCGGCGGTCGTCCGGGTCGGGCTCGCGGCGGACGTAGCCGAGCGCGGCGAGCTCGTCCACGATCGTGCCGACGATCTGCTTGTGCTGGCCGGTGCGCGCGGCGAGTTCCGTCGCGCGCGCGCCGTCCCGGCCGAGGAAGGCCAGGACGCTCCCGTGCCGCGGGCGCACGTCGGGGTGCCCCTGCTCGGCGAGCCGCTCGAACAGTTCGTCCTGCAGCGCGCGCATCAGCTGTCCGGCGAGCATGCCCACGTCGGGGCCTCCCTGCTTCTCGTCCACGCTCTCCCCAACTTAGTCACGATCATTGACTATCAACATTCTTGATTATATCGTGGAGACACGGAACGCACCTCCCCCGGAAGGGAACGGGCCCATGAGCGGCACGGACGTGGACGTCTACATCGACACCAAGCTCGACCCGAAGCATCACGACACCGTCGCCGCCCTGCGCGCCCTCATGGCCGACGCCGCGCCGGACGCCGCGGAGTGCCTCACCTACGGCTCCCCCGCCTGGCGGGGGACGAAGATCCTCGCCGTGATCAGCCCCAGCAAGACGCACCTGACCTTCGCCTTCGAGCGCGGCGCGGAGTTCGACGACCCGCACGGCCTGCTGCAGGGCGTCGGGAAGCGGACCCGGCACGTCAAGATCAAGCCCGGGGCCGGCCTCGACGAGACGGCGCTGCGCGGCTACATCGCCCAGGCCGTCGCCCTCGACCGCGCATGAGGAACCGCCCCCCGGGCACGGGCCCGGGGGGCGGTTCGAGCGCGGTTCCGGCCGCCGGTCAGGCCGTGCCGTGGAACGTGTGCTCGCCGGAGCCGACGGTCACCGGCGCGTCGCGGCCGGGGACCCGCACCTCGGCGGTGCTGCCCGCCGGCACGGTCGCCTTCAGGGTGACGCGGCCGTTCTTCAGCCGCCACGACGAGCGGGCCTCGCCGAAGGGCGTCCGCCGGGTGGCGGAAGCGCTGGTCAGGTCACCGACGACGGACGGCGCGATCAGCAGCTTCCGGTAGCCCGCCGAACCGTCGGCCTGCCGGATCCCGGCCAGGTGGCCGCTGAACCAGGCGTCGATCGCGCCGAGCATGAAGTGGTTCTGCGACTGGCCGCTGCCGCCGTCCCAGGTCTCGCCGAGCGCGGTGTTGCCGTGCTCGACCTGGTACCCGTAGCTCGGGCTGTCGGTCTGGGTGGCGACCTTGTAGAGGACGTCGTCGGGCAGCACCCGCAGCGCGGAGGGCAGCGAGATCTCGCCGAGGACGAGGTTCCAGCCCTTCTCCTCGATGGACCCGATCAGGTGGTCGAGCAGCCGCTGCCGCTGGTCGTCCGGGACGGCGCCCATGTCGAGCGCGATCGCCTCCGCGCCGTGCCCGCCGCCGCCGAACGTCCCGGTCTCCGGGTCGTACAGCTCGTCCGCCAGGGCCTTGGCGCTGAGGTCGGCCTTGGCCCGGAACGCGGCGGCCTCGGCGGGCTCGCCGAGCGTGTCGGCGATCTTGGCGAGGGTGTTGTTGAGGCTCCACCAGCCGAACGTGCCCGAGACCAGCTTCGGGAACGTGCGGTCGGGGCTGAACCAGTCGCCGAGCGTGTAGTCGGTCAGCCCGTTCTCGACCCGGCCCTCGATGTGCGCGGCGTACCGCTTCATCTGCGGGTAGTACGTCCGCATCGTCTCGACGTCGCCGTACTCCTGGTACAGCTGCCACGGGACGTGGACGAACGCGCCGCCCCAGTTCGAGTCGTCCCGGTACGAGCCCGCCAGGATCGTGTAGTCCGGGACGGTCGAGGGGATGAGGCCCGTCTCGGTCTGCGCGTCCGCCATGTCCTGGACGACCTTGCGCAGATGCGCGTGCACGTCGTAGTTGGCGGCGAGGGTGGGGCCGACGAGGTGGTCCTGCTCCAGCCAGCCGAGCTTCTCGCGGCTCGGGCAGTCGGTGAAGACGCTCATCATGTTGCCCTCGACGGCGCGGCGGACCAGCCCGTGGATGCTGTTGATCAGGCCGTTCGACGAGTCGAACGAACCGGCCGAGTCGTTGTCGGCGTGCAGCACCTGGCCGTTGACGCGGATCGACGCGCCCTTCGGCAGCCCCTGGACCTCCAGGTAGCGGAAGCCGTGGTAGGAGAACCGCGGGTGCCAGGTCTCGGGACGCGACGACCGGGTGGTGTACTCGTCCCAGATCGGGGCGCCCACGTTGCTGATCGACTGGTTGACGCGCCCGTCCTTGAGGCTCTCGGCCGGCAGGATCCGGACGGACGTCCCGGCGGGCGCGTCGATCGTGATCTCCGGGCGGCCCGCGATGTTGCGGCCGACGTCGAACACCTTGTAGCCGTCGCCGGAGCCGACCTCGCGGCCCCGCAGCTCGTCGATGACGCGGACCGGCTCGGACATCCGGCCGGCCGGCGGGCCGGGCGCCGCCACCGGGACGGCGTCCTCCCAGCCCTTGCGGGACGCGCCGGGGCGGTCCCAGCCGGGGCGCTCGCGGCGGGCGTCGTGGTCCTCGCCGCCGTACCAGTTGGAGAAGGTGACGGGCCCGAGGACGGTCTTCCAGCTCCCGTCGCTGACGATGCGCCGCACCGACCCGTCCCGCAGCGTCACCTCGAGCTGCGCCATCACCTTCGGGTCGCTGAAGGTGTCGGCGAACTTGCGGTACCGGTCGGGCGTGGAGACCACGTTGGCGATGCCGTTGCCCAGCTCGACGCCCAGGGTGTTGCCGCCGGAGCGCAGCATCTTCGTCACGTCGTAGGTCGCGTACTGGACGCGGTCGGCGAAGTCGGTGTTGGCCGGTTCGAGTTCGGCGTCGCCGATGCGGCGGCCGTTCAGCCGCGCCTCGTAGACGCCGAGGCCGGCGATGTAGAGGCGGGCGCCGCGGACGCCGGCCGGCAGCCGGAAGTCCTTCGCGAAGATCGGCATGGCCTCCGGGACGAGCGCCGCCGGCGGCTCCCGGTCCGCGACCTCCTTGCGGGTGGTGAACGGGCCGTCGGCGGCGTCGGCCGTGCCGACCGCGAAGTCGGCGGGCGTGTGCGGCGCCCGGCCGCCCTCGCCGGGCAGGTCGGTGCGCGGCCACAGGACGACCTGGTCGAACGAGCGCGCCTCGCGGAGGTCGACGGTGAGCGTCAGCGGCTCGTCGGACAGGTCCGCGTCGCCGTGCGCGGAGCTGCGCCAGCCCGCCCGCTCCTGGTTCGTGGTGCGGGTGCCGTCGGTCAGGTGCCGCGTCATCCACTTGCGGTTGACGTCCCCGCCGGTGTCGGACGCGGTGACGGTGCGGCCCTGCGCGAGGTTCGTGTCCGGGTCGCCGGAGTCGCGCACCTCGAGTTCGGCGAGCGCCAGCCGGTAGGCGTCGCCGTCGAGGGTCTCCTCGAGCGGCAGGCCCAGCCCGGTCACGTTCAGCCGGACGAACCGGGCGGTGGTGTCCGGCAGCTCCACCACGATCGGGGCGGGCTCCTTGTCCTTGATCTGCCAGTCCTCCTGGGTGATCCAGCGGCCCTGCCAGTCGCTCTGCGCGGTCAGGCCGGTCTCGAACCAGGACGGCGACGACCACCCGGAGGGCCGCCCGTCCGTCCAGACGCGGACCCGCCAGTACACGCGGGTGCGGCTGCCGACCTTCTTCCCGGCGTAGTCGGCCTGCGGGAACGCCGACTCGACGCGGCCGGAGTCCCACAGGTCGGGGCGCCCGCGGTGCAGCGACCGCTCGCTGGTGGCGGCCTGGATCTGGTACGCGGTCTGGAGGACGTTCCGTCCGCCGCGCAGCTGCCAGGTGAGCGGCGGGGTGGTGTCGTCGATCCCCATGGCCTCGTTCAGGTGGAACGCCTCCAGCCCGACGGGCCGGACGCCGCCCGCGGCGTGCGCGGGCGCGGACACGAGCGTCAGCGGAAGCGCGACGGTGATCGCCGCGGCGGCGAGCCCGCGCAGTTTCTTCTTGGGCAGGTTTTCGGGCACGGATGCTCCTACTGCTCGTCGGCCAGGGCCGAGATCTGGGACGCCGTGAGGGCGTGGTCGTAGAGGCGGAAGCCGGACACCGCGCCGTGCAGGTGGGGGCGGCGGGTGTCCTGCTGGTCGCCGAGGTAGTTGGCGGTGGTCGCGCCGAGCGCGAGGGGGCTCATGACGAGGCCGTCGTTGCGGCCGGCCTCGGCGCCGTCGAGGTAGAGGACGGCCGAGCCCTTCCCGGCCGTGACGGCGACGTGCGTCCAGGCGCCGGTGGGCAGGGCGGACGGGGCGTCGGCGACGTCCTCGCCCTCCATGCCGGTGACGCGCATCCCGAACCGCGCCCGGCCGGCCCCGGTGCGGGCGGTCACCGCGAAGTACGTCTCCCGGTTGAAGCCGAGGTCGAAGACCCGCACGTTGTTCTCGAGCGAGTCGAGCCGGACCCGCAGCACGACCGTCAGCTCGTCCAGGCCGCCGAGCAGCCCGGGCGGGAGCAGGACGTGCCCGCCCCGCCCGTCGAGGACGACGGAGTCGCCGTCCCCCGCCCAGGACGCCCCCGCGGCGAGCTTCGCGTCCGGCCACCGGCCCGCGGCGTCGGCGAGGCTGCGGCCGCGCAGCGGGAAGTGCGCCAGCAGCCCCGGCCGGTGCCGGTGCGCCGGCGTCAGCCAGTAGACGCTGTAGCGCTCGTGCTGGACGTCCGCGAACGGCTTCAGCTCGACCTCGGTGCCGTCGGCCCGCACCGTGTAGTGCAGCGGGCGGTGGCGGTCGGGGCGCAGCGACCGCGGGTCGACCGCCGGGAAGGTGGCGAGCGCCCGGTCCCCGTACCGTCCGGCCAGGACGACCGGGCCGACGGTGACGGCCTGCACGTTCGGGTTGTCGGGGGCCTTGCGCCACACCGGCGCCATCGGCGTCGACAGCTCCACGACGTCGCCGCGCCGCCAGTGCCGCTCGATCTCGGCGTAGCGGCCCGGGCGGACGCGCACCGGCACCGCCCGCCCGTTCACCCGGACGCGCGGCTGCCGGCCCCGGGCACCCAGCCACCCCGGGATGCGGAGCTTGAGGGTGAAGCGGGACGAGCCACGCGTCACGGTGAGGCGCGTCCGGTCGGCGTACGGGTAACCGGTCTCCTGCCTGATCCCGACGCCGCGCTCCCGCCACGTCAGCTCGGACGGGATGAACAGGTTGACGTACAGCTCGTCCTTCGTGCGGAAGTAGATGCTGTCGGCGAACTTCGTGTGCGTCTCCATGGCGGTGCCGTGGTCGCAGGAGAAGTTGTCGTAGTCGCCGCTGTAGCTGCCGGGCGCCGCGCCGAGGCCGCCCTTCGGCTCGCGCCGCGACCCCGGCCACAGGCCCGTGTAGTACGTGACGAACCCGTGCTCGGACTCGGGGTCCTGCTGGCCCAGCATCTGGTTCAGCAGGGTCCACTCGTAGTGGTCCATGTACGCGGACTCGTCCGGGTCGTGCAGGAACAGCAGCCGCGACAGCTTCAGCATGTTGTAGCTGTTGCAGTTCTCGCAGGTGTCCGACCCGAGCCGGGAGGCGATCTGGTCCGGCGGGCAGAACATCTCGTTGTTGCTGTTGCCGCCGATCACGTACGTGTGGTGGTGGACGACCGTGTCCCAGAAGAACGCCGCGATGTCGCGGTAGCGGGCGTCGCCGGTCGCCTCGTACTCCCGCAGCGCGCCGACGATCTTCGGGATCTGGGTGTTGGCGTGGTACCCGTCGAGGGCGTCGCGGCGCTCGGCGAGCGGGCCGTAGATCTCCTCGTGGTCGAACCGGCGGGCCGTCCGCAGGTGCGCGGGGTCGCCGGTCACCTGGTGGAGGGCGGCCAGCACCTCGTTCATGCCGCCGAACTCGACCCGCAGGATCTCCTGCATCCGCTCGTGGCCCAGCTTGCCGTTGCGGGCCTCGGCCCACGCCGCCATGCCGGTCACGACGTCGAGCGCCTGTCGGTTCCCGCTCATCGTGTACTGGTCGAGCAGCCCCGCCATGATCTTGTGGATCGTGTAGTAGGGCGCCCACGGCTTCCCGCCGGACTCCAGGTCCTCGAAGACCGACTCGGGGAACGCCGACAGGTAGCCGGCCGTGAACCCGGCCGACGCGGCCGCCGCCTGGCACTTCGCCAGCTCGGCGACGATGTACCGGCCCTTGGCGGCGAACGCGTCGTCGCCGGTGTTCGCGTGGGCCTGCGCGAGGCCGGACAGCAGGTGGCCCGTCGAGTGCCCGCGCAGCAGGACGTCCGGCGCCTCCCACCCGCCGCACGGCTCGGCCGACGACGGCAGCCCGGCGTTCGTCCGGAACGTGTGCAGCAGCCGGTCGGCGTCGACGAACTTCAGGTAGGCGCAGGTCCGCGCCATGTTGGCGCGGAACGGGCCGTCGAGGAGCGCGACGTCGGAGAGCGGGAAGGGCGCGAGGGCCCCGCCCGCCGGACGTCCGGGCCGGGTGCCGGCGAGCGCCGGGGGCGCCGCCGGGAGCGCGAGCGCGGTGGCGGTGGCACCCGCCGTGCCGATGAAGGCACGGCGGGTGAACGGAGCGGCCGTCATGCGCGCTTGCTCCGGATGCGGTGGTCACCGCGCAGGCCCTCGACGTACACGTAGGCGCCGTCGGACGAGACGCCGCGGGCGTGCGCCCGGCGGCCGTCCCACACCAGGCGGCCGTCCACCCGGACCTCGACGCGCTCGCCGAACGTCGGCACGCCGACCCGTCCGGTCGCCTGCCGCGGGGCGTCCAGGCGGGCGCTGAACGCGCCGTGCTTCGAGACGTTCCAGGACGCCTCGACCTCGCCGGCCGTCGTGGTGATGCTGCCCCGGGCGAACGACAGGTCCGCGGTGTGCGGGACGAAGTCGAACGAGCGCCCGCCGGCGCCGGTCGGCTTCAGGCCGAGGACGTTGAAGGTCAGCGCGGGGGTCGGGCCGGTCGCCCAGGCGTGGGCGAGCGACACGTACGAGCTGCAGAACGCGCAGCCGTCCTCGGCGTTGCGGAACGACTCCCAGAAGGTGCTCTCGGTGCCCTCCGGGTGGTTCAGCATGTAGCCCCACTGGCGCCGGATGATGTCGACGCCGGCCTGGTCGGCCTCGCGGGTCCCGGCGTTGAAGTGGGCGTTGACCTCCATCGACCCGGAGAAGACGCCCGGGTTGCCCTTGTTCTCGGGCGCGGTGGTGCCGATCTCGGTCCAGTTGCCCTTCAGGTACTCGCTGATGCGGCGGGCCTTGGCGTCGCCGGCCAGGCCGTACCAGACGGCGACCGAGTTGCCCGCCTGCGGGTGGATGTCGGAGTCGGGGTAGAACCGGTAGGCGCCGGCCTCCTCGTCCCACAGGTGCGTGTCGATCGCCTCGCGGATCGCTTCCGCGCGCTGCGCGTAGGAGCGGGCGAGGCCGCGGTCGCCCCGCGCCTCGGCCATCTTCGCGCCGGTGTCCAGGACGCGCCACGTCAGGGCGTTCGCGATGAGGTTCTCGCCCTCGGCGAGGATCCGGACGGAGTCGCTCGTCCCGGTGATGTGGACGAGGCCCTTGTCCCGGATCTTGCCGGTGATGAACTCGACGCCCTCGGTGTAGTCGTCCCAGATCGTCGACAGCCAGCGCCGGTCGCCGGTGTGCAGGTAGTGGTCCCAGGTCGCGACGAGGGTCCACAGGTGGTAGGTGTCCGAGCCGTACTTGTCCAGCTCGGGGCCCGCGTACGGCAGCTCGCCGGTGTCGAGCTGCTGCCGGTAGACGGTCGTGAGGGCGTTCTCGGCCGACTCGGTGTCGTCGAACGCCGCGTACGCGGCGGGGACCTCGATGCCGAGGTCGCCCGGCCAGACCGTCCGGTCGCGCTTGGCGCCGTCCACGAGGATGGTGTCGCCGACGCCGACCGTGCCGGTGTTGTCCCACAGCTCGGCGGGCGGCTCCCAGACCCGGCCCCGCTTCGGGGAGATCGTGTTGAGCTGGACGGTGTACGCCCCGGCGTACCAGATCCGGTTGAGCAGGTCGTCGGACGAGTAGAAGTAGTTCGCGTAGTCCGACGGGTCCTTCATCGCCGGCGCGGCGGTGAAGTGCACGGAGACCTTGTCGAGCTCGACGGTGCCCGGGCCCTGCAGGAAGATCGTCAGGTAGCGGAAGCCGCCGCGCAGGTGCGGGTCGGGCGTGGTGTAGGCCGTCCGCCCGTCGACGTCGACCGTGAGGGCGCCGTCGCGCGAGCGGGGGCCGCCCGTGGACGCGTCGCTCGTCGTGCCGACGTACGTGGACGACTCCGCGAACGCGAGGCCGACCTTGCGCGGCCCGTCGGAGTCGGCGAAGTGCAGACCGGTGAGGCCGCCGACCTCCTTGCCGAAGTCGAGCGTGATCGACGCGCCCTCGCCGCTGAGGGTCGTCCGGCGGCCCTTCAGGACGGCCGCCGCGTTCTTCACGTCGCCGGTCGTGCGGAAGACCGACACGGGGCGGAGCGTCCGGGACTTCGACGGCGACAGGACGTACTTCTCCCAGGGGCGGGCGCCGTGCCCGTTGCCGTTGCCGTTGCCGCGGCCGGGGTCGGCCAGGGCGGTTCCCTGGGCCGCCACCAAGGCGGACAGCCCGAGGGCCAGGGCGGCCGCCCCACGGCGGCGCCTGGATACGCTGGAGTGCATGGATTCCTCACATTTCCGGTCTTGAACAGGACGGGGTTGAGGGATTCGCGTGCGGGAGGGCGGGGCCAACGCCCTCCCGCACACGCGTTCCCGGGCCGGTCCGCGGGCGGGCCGCGGACCGGTGGGCCGGGACCGTCGCGGGTCAGCGGGTGCGGACCTCCTCCTCGGCGTAGGGGACGAGGCGGACGGGGCCGATCAGGCCGTAGTCCTGCCGCTTCGCGTTCCCGTAGACGTCGGGGTCGGCGACGCGCAGCCGGTTGTTCAGCGTCGTCGCGACCTCGACCTCGATCGTGTTGCGGCCGCGCCGCAGGTACGGGCCGACGTCGACCTTCGGGACGAGCACGCTGACGGCGGGCAGCCGGCGGCCGTTGACCGTGACGCGGCAGGTGTCGAACACCGAGCCGAGGTCGAGGACCGCGCCGGCGGCGCCGTCCCGGCCGTCCCACTCGACGGTGGTCGAGTAGGTGCCGATGCCGGAGACGTCCGCCAGCTCGGGGATCTGCGGCCACGGCTTGAGCGCGTCGAGCCGCAGGTCGTGCCGCCGCACCCCGTCGGGCGTCATGTCCTCGACGCGCAGCCGCCAGGACGTCAGCTCGCGCGCCGCGGGGACGCGGCGGATCTCGGTCCGGACGGTCCGGCCGTTCGGCAGGGTGGTGGCGTAGGTCCCGGCGGCGGTCGCGCGGGCGACCAGCCGGTTCCGCTCGACGCGCAGCTCGGCGTCCGACGCCGTGGCGTGCGGCGCGTTCCCGCCGTGCGCCAGCTTGATCACGACGGCCTCGCCGGGCTCCAGCGCGATCCGGAGCGTGACCGTGTCGCCGTCCTCCTCGTAGACCGCGACGCGCCGCTCCTCGCCCGTCCACAGGTCCAGCCGGTACGGGACGGCCCGGCGGTCGGAGCGCGTGAACGTGACCTCGTGGTCGATCGGCGCGACCGGCGGCTTCACCTGGTCGGCGTGCTTGCCGTTGACCAGGTAGTAGTAGTCGGCGCGGCGGTCCTCGCGGTGCGCGACGAGGAGCGTGGAGCTCTGCGCGTAGGACACCGCGGGCGTCAGGCCGAGGTCGGCCAGGGCGCCCGGGACGTCCGCCTCCTCGGCGACGACGCGGACGCGGGGCTGCGCGAACAGGTCCTTCAGGACGGCCCGCAGCTTCGCGTTCTCGCCGTCGCGCTCCAGGCCGGGGACGGTCGCCGCGGACCAGTCGCCGAGGAAGACGAGCGGCAGCCCGGCCTTCGTCAGCTTCAGCATGGTGCGGGCGGTGTCCAGCGGGAGCGTGGCTTCCTTGCCGGCGAACCGGTCGCCCTCGACGAACAGCACCTTGTAGGCGGGGCCGTCCGGGGCGAGGCGGCCGCGCCGGACGGTCGCCGAGCGCAGGTCGAGCAGCGGCGCGCTGATGAACTGGTGCGTCCACCCGAGCGGGATGCCCTCCTTGGTGAACCATCCGGCGCCGATGCCGGTCTTGGTGTAGCCCTTCTGCCGGAAGACGGCCACGTCGATGCGGCTCGTGCCGGTGCGCATCGTGTGGTGGATCCGCGACATGTAGGCGGCGATGTCCGGGACGTGGCGCCAGGTCGGCTGCCGCGGCCCCCACGACTCCGAGTAGCCGATGTTGCCGCTGTACGGCGTGAACCCGGCGAAGCCGGGCCACTTCGCGCCGGGGGCCGTGGCGTAGGAGAAGCCGTGCAGGACCGTCTGGTTCAGCCCGGCCGCGTAGGCGCCGCCCATGGTGAGCAGCAGCTTCTCCCAGGTGGTGTTGTAGGCGCCGCCCTGGTACGCGCCCGCCTCGCACGACAGGACCTCGCGGCCCGCCATGTCGCGGCCGCCCGCGAGCGCCCGGTAGTCGTCGAGGTTCTTGAACCCGAGCGACTCGCCCTCGGGGACGTCCAGGATCGTCGCCGCCTGCATGGAGTCGGTCTCCAGCCCGTACGGCTGCGCCCGGTACTCCAGCCCGATCGAGTGCGCCCACTTCGCGATCGCCGCGAAGTGGTTCTCGGCGAACAGGTCGGAGACCGTCAGCCAGAAGTCGTGCCGGACGTGCGAGGTGGTCGCGGCGTCGTAGGTGTACACCGGGTCCTCGTCGTGCCGGACGATGACCGGCAAGTACGGCATCAGGTCGTAGCCGCGCCGCTTGCGGAACTCCTCGGGCAGGGCGGGCGTCCAGTTGAGGGCGTCGGTCTCCAGCTCGATCGAGTCCTCGAACAGCGTCCACCCGGCCTGCCGGATCAGCTTCCGGATGCGCGGGGTGAGGAGCTTCGCCTCCCAGAACGCGGTGACCGCGCGGGTCCCGGCCTTGCTGAAGTGGTCGACGACCGTGCTGGGCGGGTCGCTGTGCGGGCCGGACTCGGGCCGCTGCCCGCTGCCGCGCCGCCAGTACGACAGCAGCACCCAGTCGCCGTCGGACGGCGCGGTCCAGGCGATGCGGCCGTTCGCGGCCTTCGCGGTCAGGTCCTGGAAGGAGCCGGCCGCGAGGCCGGTCTCCTTGCGGGTGTCGTTCGCCGGGTCGAGCCGGACGGCGTGCACCGCGACCAGGTGCCGCTTGGTGACGCCGTCCGCGGGCGCCGCGACCGGCTCGGGGACGGGCCCGTCGTGCGTCGCCCCCGCCTTCACCGTGGCCGCGCCGTACGCGAGCTCCTGGACGGCGGCCTCGTCGTCCGGGGTGATCGACGGGACGGCCGCGGGCCACGCCGGGCCCATCGTCAGGTCGACCGTGACGCCGCGGCGCCGCGCCTGGTCGAGCGCCGCCTCGACGGCCTCGTTCCACGCGGGGGTGCCCCAGCCGTGCTTCTTCGGGTCGAGGAGCGACTTGTCGTCGATGCTGTGGTGCAGCGCGACGATCTCCGCGCCGCCGAAGCCGGCGTCGGCGATCTGGTCGATCTCCCGGCGGATTTCGCGCGGGTCGACGTGGGCGTCCGGCCACCACCAGCGGAACCGGGGCCGGACGGCCGCGGCCGGGCGGGCGAACTTGCCGTGCCCGCCCGGGCCGTTCCCGGGCTTGGCGGCGGCGACGGCGGTCTCTCCCCCGAGCGCGGGCACGGCGGCCGCGGCGACGGCGGCGGCGCCGCCGATCTGCAGGACGCGCCTGCGCGAGACCTCGTTGCGGTCGTTCAACTCTTTCCTCCTGTGCGGATCACTGAAATGCGGCCGGAGCCGACCGGGCCGATGGTGAGGAGCCGCCCGGTGACGTCCCGGCCCGTGGCGCGGGGGGCGTGTGCGTGGGGTCCGATGACGCGGTAGCGGCGCGGGTCGTCGTCGCCGAGCTCGACGACGACGCGGGCCGAGGTGTTGGGCGGGACGTCCGCGTCGAGGCGGTATCCGCGGTCGCGGTCCAGGTCGACGGAGACGGGCCCGCGGACGGTCGGGACGCGGCCCGCGGCGCGGGTGAGGCCGCCGGGGCGGGGCCGGATCTCGATCTCGGCGGCGCCCGGCGCCGTGACCCGCACGCCCAGCACGTGGCGGGGGACGGCGTTCGCGGGCGCCGAGCCCCACGCGTGCGAGAACGTCATGTTGGGTTTGAGGGCCGGGTCCCACGCCTCCGCGACGATCGTGGCGCCGAGGTCGTCCATCATGTGCAGCCACGAGTGCGTGCCGGTCGCGGTCATGAGCCCGATGGCGTCCTCGGCGCGGCCGGCGGCGAACAGCGCGTCGAGGAGGAACTGCGCCCCGTAGACGCTGACCTTCATGCCGCCGGCGGCGAGCGTCCGGCCGAGCGCGGCCAGGACGTCGTCGGGGACGGCGCCGGGCCCGGCCACGCCGAGCGCGACCGGGTAGGCGGTGGCGTGCTGGGCGCCGTGCGCGGTGCCGAGGCCGTCGACGAACCGCCCGCCGGGGGCGTCGAGGAGCTTCGCGCGCATCGCGTCGGCGAGCTTCTCCGCGCGGGCGCGCCAGTCCTTCGCGTCGGCCGTCCGGCCGAGGGCGTCCGCGATCTTCGCCATCGCGTCGAACGCGGCGTACTGGCAGGCGTTGACGACCGTGTTGACCTCGGTGAACACGTACCCGTCCCGGTTGGAGGCGGGCCAGTCGACGAGGTCGCCGAGGTCCTGGCTGGACCGCCCCGGGTCCTTGCGGACGAGGCCGTCGTCGCCGATGAACCGGGTCAGGTGCTTGCCCGCGAGGAGGTCGTAGTCGGCGGCGAGCTGCTCGGGGTCGCCGGTGTGCAAATAGTCCTGCCATGCCGACATGACGTTCATCAGCCGGTACTCGGTCGGCCAGGTGTGGTTGCGGGCGAGGAACGCGTCGGACGCGCGGGCCAGCGCGAACGAGCGCTGCGTCCCGTACTCGGACGCCTGGTTGATCAGCACGTCGCCCTCGTACGGGCCGCGCTCACGGGTCGGGGTGTCGACGTACAGGTCGCCGCGCGTCGCCTCGATCGAGTAGCGGCACATCGCGTACACGCGGTCGAGGTCGGGGCTGGAGCTGGTGAACGAGGCGGCGCCGTCGTCCCAGTCGGCGCGCCAGAACCGCCCGGTGACGGCGCCGGACAGGTCCAGGTCGCCGTCGGTGACGAGCTGCGCGTAGCGGAAGCCGCGGTAGCCCCAGTGCTCGATCGTCTGGGGGCCGTCCCGCAGCGTCCAGATCTCCCGGTAGGTGACCTGGGCGCGCAGGGCGTGCCGGACGGTGCCGTCGCCGTTCAGCTCCTCGCCGAGCCGCACCTCGACGGTCTGCCCCGCCTTCCCGCGCACGGACAGGCGCAGCCCGCCGACGATCTCGCGGCCGAGGTCGACCAGCCACGTGCCGGGCGCGGTCCGGCGGACGGACGCGGGGCGGACGTCGTGCAGCCGGACGGGCTCGACGAGCGCGGGCTCCAGGCCGTCGATCGGGTCCCGGACGGCGGCCGGCTCCCACGCCGCGTCGTCGAACCCCGGCCGCGTCCAGCCCGCGGGCTCGTGCCGCATGTCCCAGTACTCCTGGCGGCAGTGGTAGTACCCGGTGCCGATCGTGCCCGCGTCGCGCAGCATCCCGGCCTGGCGCCGCGCCCGCCAGGCGCGCCCGGTGTCGACGGTCGCGGTCGTCCCGTCGGCGTAGGTGACGGCGAGGCGGGCGACGAACCGCTTGTCCGCGGTGGTGAACGCGAGCGCGGCGAGGGCGTTGCGGCCGGGCCGCAGCAGGCGCGCCACGTCGAACGAGTGGTACTTCGGCGCCCCGGCCCCCGACCGCATCGACGCGAACCCGGCGACCTCGCCGTTCGCCCACACCTTCGCCGGGTACTGCCGGGTCGGCTCCGGCGACTGCGCGGCGACGTGCAGCACCGCCGCCGCGATCTCCTTGCGGGCGAGGACGAACTCCGTGCGCAGCAGCGCCCAGTCGTCGTCGGGCGCCCCCGCCGAGGACAGCGCCGACTGCCCGCCGCCGAGCGTCAGCACGCCGTTCTCGACCGTCCCGGCGGAGAACGTGCCGCGCCCGGCGGTGAAGTCCTCGTCGAGGACGGCGGTGCCGTCGGCGGCGGTGAACGCGACGCGGTCCCAGGCGTTGGACTCCGTCGACCCGTTGCGCATCCCGACCGTGCCCGTGCGGTGCGTGCCGTCGGCGGTCGTGTCGACGACCGTCCCGTCGATCGAGGTCGTGAACGTGTCGCCCGCCATCTCGATCGCGACGTCGTACCAGCGTCCCGTCTCGACGGGGACGGCGAGGGCCTTCTCCTCCAGCACCCGGTAGGAGCCGTCCACGCACACGTGCTTCTTCAGCACCCCGGGCGTCCCGGCGCGGAGCTGCCACAGGTAGTTGGCGCCGGCGCCGGACGCCCGGAACCACAGGCTCGCGGCGACGGCCGCGATGCGCACGCGGGCGGTGAGGACGCCGTCGCCGGGCGCCTCGGCCGCCGGGGCCCAGACCGGGTCGGCGGTCCACGCGTCCACGCCGGTGGCGAGCAGCGCGGGCTCCGACCAGCGGGACGCGCGGTTCCCGTCGTACGTCCGGACCCGCCACCAGTACGCCGTCTCGGGGGCGAGGTCGGGGCCGCCGTACGGGACGGCCGCGGAGTCGGCCGACGCGACGCGGCCGCTGTCCCACGTGCGCGGGCCGCGCTCGAGCCCGCGCGGGGTCGTCGCGAACTGGAGCCGGTAGTGGGTCTGCTTCGTGTCGTGCCCCAGGTCGGCGACCTGCCAGCTCAACCGGGGCCGCGCGGCCCGCACGCCGAGGCCGGCCGGGAGGAGCGAGGTCAGCAGCCCGGACGGCGCCCGCCGCGCGGCCCCCGGCGCGGGGGCCGCGGCGGCGGTGCCGGCCAGCGGGCCGGCGAGGGGGCCCGCGGAGCCGAGGACGACGGCGCCGGCCGTCCCGGCGGTCGAGGCCGCCAGGAAGCGGCGGCGACTCATGCCCGTTTCGTTGGTCATGGAGCGTTCCCTACAGGTGGTTCGAACGGAAGTGGACGTGACCGGAGCCGACCTCGAAGACCGCGTAGCCGTCCTCCATGCGGACGAACGCGGCGCGGCCGCCGCCGGAGACCCGGACGTCGCGGGCGGAGCGGGCGGGGACGCGGACCTCGGCGCGGACGTTCACCGGGACGTCCACCGACAGCGAGAGGCCGCCGCCGCGGCGCTGCCAGCTCACGCCGACGTCGCCGCGCTGCACCGGGACGGTGCCGGACGCCTCCTCCACACCCGCCTCCGGCGGCCGCACCCGGACCGCGGCCCCGGCCGGGCTCGTGACGGTGACGCCGAGGAGCGTCTTCTGGATCTCGATGAGCGACGTCGCGCCCCACGGGTGCGAGAGGCTCTGGCCCTCCTCGCGGGCGTCCCACGACTCCCAGGTGAACGTGCCGCCCCGCGCGAGGATGTTGCCCCAGCCCGGCCCCTCGGTGTCGGTGAGCCGCTCGACGACGTCGCCCGGACGGCCCGCGAGGGCCTCCAGCAGGCGGTGGGCGGTCATCGGGCCCATCCGCATGCCGAGCCCGGCGACGTACTCCTCGACCGCCGCGCGCGACCCGGCGGGCGCGACGCCGTACGCGAGGGCGTAGGCGTTCGCGATCTGCGACGCGTGCGCGCTCTGCGCCCCGTCGCTCTTGAGGCCGTCGATGTAGACGCCGTCGTCCCGGCGGAGCCGCTCGTTGACCGCCTTCGTGAGCGCGGCGGCGTCCGCGCGCAGCCCGGCCGCCTCCGCCTTCTTCCCGAGCGCCTCGGCGGCGCGGGCGGTGGCGTTGAGGACGTCCACGCCGAGGACGTTGATGACCGTGCGGGCGGCCGTGTCCATGTCGTGCCCGTACCGCATGGTCGCGGGCCAGTCGATGATGCCGTACCGGTACTGGCCCGAGCCGCCCTCCAGGTTCGTGACCAGGCCGGTGCCGGCGTCGACGTGGCGGCGGACGTACCCGGCGACGGCCGTCATGACCGGGTAGGCGTCCGCCAGGGTGGCGGTGTCGCCGGACTGGAGGTAGTAGTCCCAGATCCAGCCGGGGAACATCTCGGTGTAGTCGGGGATGTCGCGCTTGCCGTCGCCGTTCGGGTAGACGGCGTTGAGGCGCCCGTCCGGCCAGTGCCGCCGCTGCGACGCCATGAACTCGTAGATCGCCTGGCGGGTGAGGCGCCGCGCCCCGTAGGCGCCCATCATCGCCTTGGAGACGTCGACCGAGTCGCCGAGGAACTGGCCCTTCTCGCGGGTCGGGGTGTCGAGGAACTGCTCCTGCGACCCGTACAGCGCCGACCGCGCCATCAGGTCGTAGGCCGCGTCCACCCCCGCGTCGGACGTGCGCAGCCGCGCCTCGCGCCCGACCTCGGTGTGCTGCACGACCGCCGAGACGTCGCCCGGGGACGCCCCCGAGCCGGGGGCGATCTCCAGGTAGCGCCAGCCGGCGAACGTGAGGGCGCGGAACGTCTGGTCGCCGTCGCGCTGGGTGTAGCCGAAGGCGAGGTCGGTGTTCTGGTTGTCGTCGGAGTCGCGCGACACCGACCCGTCCTCGGCGAGCCGGTACCCGGCGTGCATCGCGACGCGGCGGCCCGCCTCGCCGTCGCGGAACCGGACGACCGGCACGGCGGGGATCACCCTGCCGAAGTCGGCGACGAGCGCGCCCGAGTCGAGCCGCGCGACCTTCACCGGACGGACCGTCTCGTGCGCCAGGTCGGTCTCCTGGCCGCGCAGGTGCGTGAAGGGTTCGGCCGGGTGCTCCCCGACGACCTCGGGCGCCTGCCAGGACGCGGCGTCGAAGCCCGGCTCGTCCCAGCCGTCCCGCACCGCCGTCCCGTCGATCTCCTCGACGTAGTCGCCGCCGTCGCCGTTGCGGCGCGGCGCGTCCTTCCAGGGGCCGGGCGACACCTTCCACGAGCCGTCGGTGACGACGACCCGGCGGGTGCCGTCGGCGTGCTCGACGACGAGCCGGACGAGCAGGCCCGGCGCGCCCTTCGGCCGCCCCTGCCCGGAGCCGTACCAGTGGTAGAGGGCGCCGATCGTGTTCTCCCGGCCGGCGCGGATCTTCGAGGTGACGTCGACGGTCTCGTAGTAGCCCTCGTCGGGGTGGGCGAACGCGGCGCCGTGCTCGATCGCCTCGCCGTTGAGGTGCAGGACGAACTGCTGCCCGGCGGCCACGTGGACGCGGGCCCGCACGATCTCCGACCGTCCGGCGGTGAAGTCCTTGCGGGCGAGGGTGTACTCGTCGGGGTCGTCGGTGGCGCGGCGGATCCAGTGCGCGTCCCAGTCCCCGTCGCCGATGCCGGTGTCGAAGGAGGCGGGCCGCGACCAGGGAGAGCGCTTTCCGGTGCGGTCCCAGGTGCGGACCCGCCACGTGAAGGCGGCGCCGGGCGCCAGCGCCCGCCCGCCGTAGGCGACGTACTCCTGGCGGCCGGAGCGGACGCGGCCGCTGTCCCAGACGACGGCGCCGGACGCGTCGCGCACCTCGATCTCGTACGCGGTCTGGATCTCGCCGGGGTCGCGGTCGCGCGGCCACCAGCCGAACAGGGGCGCGCCCTCGACGTTCAGCGGGCGCGACCGGTCGTCGACGGTCAGGCGGGCGGGGGCCTGCGGCGCGTGCCCGGCCTTCAGCGCCGCCTGGGCGGTGCCGGGCGGGCCGACGGCGGTCGCGGCGAGCAGCGTCGCGGCGGGGGCGGGGGAGGGCAGGGGGCGGCGGGGGGGGGGGCGGGCTGTATATTAGACATGTGGCGCGCACCGACCGGGAGCGTGAGTGTTCGGTGGG
>NZ_QHJN01000158.1:0-18327 GCF_003947565.1 Actinomadura sp. WAC 06369
GACCAGACCACCCCGACCGGCCGCGCCACCCCGCCCGAGCGGGCCTCCGCAACCGGCCGGGTCCCCCTTTCCGGCCGTGCCGCCGGAGTCGACCGGGCCTCCCCGGCCGACCGCGCCACCCCACCCGACCAGACCGCCCCGACCGGCCGGGGCTTTCCCGGGGGTTGGGCGCCGCCGCCGGACGGCCTCGTCCGTGCGGCGCGCCTAGCGCTCGGGCCCTGGCGCGCGTGGACCTCGCCCGTCTTCCACGGCCTGCACCACGTGCCGTCCGGCGGGCCCGTCCTGCTCGTCGGCAACCACACCGTCTACGGCCTGCTGGACGCCCCGCTGATCTTCTTCGAGATCCACCGGCGCCGCGGGGTGTGGGCGCGCTCGCTCGCCGACCACGCGCACTGGCTGGTCCCCGGCTGGCGCACGGTCATGGAGGCCGGCGGGGCGGTGGACGGCACCCCCGGCAACTGCCGGGAGCTGCTGCGGGCCGGGCACCCGGTCGTGGTCTTCCCCGGCGGCGCCCGCGAGGTCACCCGCGCCCGCGAGGACCGGTACCGGCTGCAGTGGGACGGCCGGCTCGGCTTCGCCCGGCTGGCCGTGGAGGCGGGCTGCCCCATCGTCCCGTTCGGCTCCGTCGGGGTCGAGGAGATGTTCACGCCCGTCCTCGACCCCGGCAGCGCGCTCCTCGCCCCGGCCCGCGCGCTCGGCCGGGCCGTCCTCGGCGAGCGCGGCGCGCGCGACGACGTCGTGATGCCGGTCTCCCGGGGGCTCGGGCCGACGCCCGTCCCGCGGCCGGAGCGCCTCTACTTCCGGTTCGGGCCGCCCATCGACACCGCGCCGTGGGCGGGCCGCGCCGGCGACGACCGGGCGGTCGCCGAGGTCCGCGACCTGACCCGCGCGGCGGTCTCCGGGATCATCGACGGGCTCCGGGCCGAGCAGGCCGCCGACCCGGACCGCACGCCGCTGCGCCGCGCCGCCCGCCGTGCCGCCGCGCTCGTCCGGCGGCCGTCCCGCCCCTGACGCGGGCTCGGTGCGGCCCGTCCCGGACGGGACGGGCCGCACCGAGCGGTCAGGGCCTCGGGGCGTGCGCCGGACCGCCGGCGTGCACCGCGGCCTTGCGCCGCTGGAACGGCAGGTAGCGGTCGGTGCGGCGCGGGCGCGCCGGCATTCCGGTGGACTCGACGGCCAGGATGCGGTCGAAGCGGAAGGCGCGGACGCCGCGCCGCATCCGGCACCAGCCGACGAGGTACCAGTGGTCGCGGTGGACGAGCGTGGTGACCGGCTCGACCTCGCGGATCGTGACGTTGGCGCCCGCGTCGCCGTAGCAGAGGCGGACGACGCGGTGCTCGCTGATGGCGGCGGCGACCACGCGGGCGCGGTCGGCCGTGGAGGCGTCCAGGGACGCGGTGAGGGTGGCCAGCGTGGTGCCGACCACGTCGTCGTGGGGGACGGTGTCCAGGAGGGTGCGCAGGGCCCGGCGCGCGGTCGCGGCCTGCGGCCCGGCGCCCAGGTGCGCGAGGGAGAGCGCGAGGGCGGCGATCTCCGCGGCGGAGAGCTCGGTCAGGGCGGGGGCGGTCCTGCGGTGCGTCGCAACGTTCGCCATGGTTCGATAATACGTTCGAACACTGACATTTTGGAGGCCCCGCGGCGCCCCCGGCCTGATCGTCCGCAGTCCTTGAGCCTTGGGGCGGGGATGGGGAAAACTGGCATCAAAACTGCACGGCACGGGGGATGGCAGGGCGAACATGGGCGAGCCATGGACCCGCGTTGGGTGAACCGACGCGCCTGCCGATGAGCCGCGACGAGATCGACCGGACGCTGGCGCATCTGCGGGACGAGAGGGAGCGCATCGGCTCCGCCCTCCTCGAACTGGAGGCCGACCAGGGCTACCAGCTGCTGGAGGGCGCGGCGCCGACCGGGGAGACGCGACGCGTCCAGGCCGCCGTGCGCGCCCGCGCCGGTGCGCTGTGGACACTGTTCGACCTGTACCGCCGCGCCGTCGCCGAGGCCGAGGAGGTCCGCGCCCGGCCCGGCCGGCTCGGGCAGTGGCGGCTGGCCGAGCTCACCCGCCTGCTGGCGGGCCCGGTCGTCGAACTGCCCGCCGCCGAGGTGCCGCTCGAGCACCGCACGCTGCTGCACGTCCCGTCCGGCGAGCGGCTGACGCTGCGCGGGGCCGTCGAGCGGATGACCGGCCTGTACGAGGAGATCGTGCGTGCGGTGGGCCCGCTCGAACGGGTCTGGTCGGCGCTGCTGTCGCGGCTCGCGGAGACCGAGGCGGCCCGGCGCGCCGCCGCGGCGGCGCCGGCGTCCCTCGGCGGGACGGACCCGGAGCTGGCGCGGCTCGACGCCGAGTTCGACGCGCTCGCCGCGCGGGTCCGCGCCGACCCGCTCGCGCTGGCGCCCGGCGGCCGCCCGGACACCGCCCCGCTGGACGCGCTGCGCGCCGGGTTCGTGGACGTCCGGCGGCGGCTGGAGTCGGCGGCGGCGCTGCGCGCCGGGTACGCCGACCGGCTCCGCGCGGTCGCGCGCACGCTCGGCGAGCTGCGCGAAGCGGAGGCGGAGGAGCGCCGGGTCCGGGACGCCGTCGCGGCGAAGATCGCCGGTCCGCCGCCCGCGGCGCGGCCGGCGGCGTCGGCCGGGCTCGCCGACCGGCTGGCCGCCCTCGACCGGGACGCCCGGACGGGCGGCGACCGGACGGGCGGCGGCTGGACGGAGCGGGCGCGGCGGATCGACGACCTCGAGCGCGCGGCCGGCGCGGCGCTGCGCGACGCGCGGGAGGCGGCCGGCGTCGTCCGGGGCCTGCTGGAGCGGCGCGACGAGCTGCGCGGACGGCTCGACGCGTACCGCATGAAGGCCGCCCGGCTCGGCCTCGCCGAGGACGGCGCCACGGCCGGTTTGTACGAGAGGGCGCGCGCGCTGCTGTGGACGTCGCCCTGCGATCTGCGGGAGGCGACCGTCGCCTTGGCGGAGTACCAGCGCGCCGTCTCCGCGCGGGAGAAGGGAGCGGATGGATGAACCAGTGCACCGTGCCGGGATGCACGGGAACCTATGAGGGCGGATTCTGCGTCATATGCGGCATGGCCGCACCCTCCAGCTCCTCCGGTCCCTCCGCCCCGGACGCCTGCGCCCAGGCCGGATGCGGCGGAACGATCACCGACGGCTTCTGCGACGTCTGCGGCGCGCCGCCGGCGGCCGCGGGCGCCGCCGGGACACCGGACGGGGCGGGCGCCGCGAGCGGGACGGCCGCGCCGAGCGGCGCGTGCGACAAGGCGGGATGCGGCGGGACGATCACCGACGGCTTCTGCGACGTGTGCGGCGAGCCCCCGGCCGCGACGTCCGCGACCGGGGTGAGCGGGCCGTCCGCGGGCCGGTCCGTGAGCACCGGCAGCAGGGGCAGCATCGGCACCGGGCGGACGGGCAGCACGCGCACCGCCGGGACGCGGGGGTCCGGGCACCTCGGCGGGCTGGGCGCGGGCCTGGTGAAGGTGCCGCCCGTCCCGTACCGGAACCCGTCCGCGGCCGTGCTGCGCGACCCGAAGGTCGCCGAGAGCAAGCGGTACTGCGGCAACTGCGACGAGCCCGTCGGCCGCAGCCGGGGCGACCGGCCGGGCCGCGCCGAGGGGTTCTGCCCGAAGTGCGGCACCGGGTTCTCGTTCGTCCCGAAGCTGGCGCCCGGCGACCTCGTCGGCGGCCAGTACGACGTGCTCGGCTGCCTGGCGCACGGCGGGCTCGGCTGGATCTACCTCGCCCGCGACAAGAACGTCAGCGACCGCTGGGTCGTGCTGAAGGGCCTGCTGGACAGCGGGGACGCCGACGCGATGGCCGCCGCGGCGGCCGAGAAGGCGTTCCTCGCGGAGGTCGAGCACCCCAACATCGTCAAGATCTACAACTTCGTGCAGCACGACGGCGACGGCTACATCGTCATGGAGTACGTCGGCGGCCGGTCGCTGAAGGACATCCTGCTCCAGCGGCGCGACGAGGGCGCGGAAGCGCTGCCCGTCGCGCAGGCCATCGCCTACGCGCTGGAGGTGCTGCAGGCGTTCGGCTACCTGCACGCCCGGGGCCTGGTGTACTGCGACTTCAAGCCCGACAACGTCATCCAGTTCGAGGAGCAGCTCCGGCTGATCGACCTCGGCGGCGTGCGGCGGCTGGACGACCCGGACGGCGCCATCTACGGCACGGCCGGCTACCAGGCGCCCGAGATCGCCGACGTGGGCCCGTCCGTCAGCTCCGACCTCTACACGGTCGGCCGCACCCTCGCCGTGCTGACCTTCCCCTTCAAGGGCTACACGTCCCGCTTCCGGGAGAACCTCCCGCCCCGGGAGGACGTGCCCGTCCTGAGCAGGTACGAGTCGTTCGACCGCTTCCTCCGCCGCGCGACGCACCGCGACCCGGACGAGCGGTTCCAGGACGCGGCCGAGATGGCCGACCAGCTCACCGGCGTCCTGCGCGAGGTGCTGGCCACCGAGGACGGACGGGCGCGGCCCGCGCCGTCGGCGCTGTTCGGCCCCGAGCGGTTCGCGGCGCGCGCCGCGGGCGAGGAGTCCGACGCGGCCGCGCTGCCGCCCGTCCCGCCGGACACGGCCGCCGCGGCGCTGCCCGTCCCGCTGGTGGACGCCGGCGACCCCGCGGCCGGGTTCCTGGCCGGCCTCACCTCGCTGGGGCCCGCGCAGCTCGCCGCCGCCGTCGGCGGCGCGCCGCAGCGGACGCCGGAGGTGCGGCTGACGCTCGCCCGGGTCAAGATCGAGCTGGGCGAGCACGACGAGGCCGCGCGGCTGCTGGACGAGTTCGCCGCCGACCAGCCGGACGACTGGCGGGTCGAGTGGTACCGGACGGTCGGGCTGCTCGCCCGCGGCCGGGTCGCCGAGGCCGAGCCGCGCTTCGACCGGCTGTACGACCTGCTGCCGGGCGAGGCGGCGCCGAAGCTGGCGCTCGCCTACTGCCGGGAGCACGGCGCGCCCGCCGACGCCGCCCGCCTGTACGAGCTGGTGTGGCGCACCGACGACTCCTACCTCAACGCCGCCTTCGGGCTCGCCCGGGTGCGCCTCTCCGGCGGCGACCGCGCCGGGGCGATCGCCGCCCTCGACACGGTGCCCGAGACGTCGATCCGGCGCACGTCCGCGCAGGTCGCGGCGGTCACGACGGCGGTGCGGGCGCGGCCCGCGGCCGAGCTGACGGCGGCCGAGCTGCTGGCCGCCGGGCAGCGGCTCGGCGGGCTGAGCGCGGACGCCCTGGACGACCGGCGCCGGGACCGGCTCACCGCCGAGATCCTGGAGGCCGCGCTCGACTGGCTGCTCATCGGCCCCGGCCGGTCCGGCGGGACGGCCGGCGCGGAGCTGCTCGGCGCGGAGCTGCGGGAGACGCCGCTGCGCCGCCGCCTCGAGGGCGCGTACCGGCGGCTGGCGAAGGTCGCCCCGGACCGGGACGAGTGCCGGCGGCTCGTCGACGCCGCCAACGCCGTCCGGCCGAGGACCCTGCTGTGACCCGTCCCCCCGCCTCCCCGCCCCCGCTGCAGATTCGGACGACGCCGTGACCCACGACAAGACAGGTGCCAAGGCCGCGGAGCTCTCCTGCCCCGCCTGCGGCGAGATGGTGTACGCGGGCGACGCGTTCTGCGAGGGGTGCGGGCACCGCCTCGGCGGCGCGCCCGTGCCGGTGCCGGCGCCGGCGGGCGCGGAGGTCCGCGCGGGCCGCGAGGGCCGCACCTTCCGGATCAGCACGGCGTCGCTGGCGCGCCGCCGCGCCGCGACCGCGCCGCCCTGCACGGGGTGCGGCGGCACCGCGATCGACGGCGACGGCTACTGCGAGACCTGCGGGCTGCGGCAGCCCGCCGACCGCGACCACGTGGAGACGGCGCTGCCCGCGGGCGCCGGCGCCGGGGCCGCCGTCGCCGGGGTGAGCGACCGCGGCCTGCGCTACAGCCGCAACGAGGACGCGCTCGCCCTCGCCGTCCACGCCGCCGGGATCGCGGCCGTGGTGTCGGACGGGGTGGGGTCGTCGCGGCGCCCCGAGGAGGCGTCCCGCGCGGCGGCCGACACCGGCGCCGCCGAGCTGGCGTCCCGGCTGGACGCGGGCGAGGACCCCGCGGACGCCACGCGCGCGGCGGCGCTCGCGGCGGCGCGGGCCGTCGCCGGGCTGGCCGCGTCCGAGGACGACGCCCCGTCGTGCACCTACGTCTCGGCCGTGACCCGCGGCGGGACCGTCACCGTCGGGTGGGTCGGCGACAGCCGCGCCTACTGGCTCGCCGCCGACGAGCCCGAAGGCGCGGGCGCGCCGGACGGGCGGGACCGCCCGGACGGGCAGGCGGGGCCGGTCGGGCTCGCGGCGTCCAGGCGGCTCACCGAGGACGACTCCTGGGCCGCGATCATGGTCGCCGAGGGCGCGCTGACCGAGGCCGAGGCCGAGGCGCACCCGAACGCGCACGTCATCACGGCGTGGCTCGGCGCGGACGCCGGGGACGTCGCCCCGCACGTCGCGTCGTTCCGCCCGTCCGGACCGGGCACGCTCCTGGTCTGCAGCGACGGGCTGTGGAACTACTTCCCCGCCGCCGGGGACCTGCGGGCGCTCCTGCCCGCCGATCCCGCAGCCGATCCCGCGGCCGATCCGCTGGGCACCGCCCGGACGCTGGTGCGGCACGCCCTCGACGCGGGCGGCCGCGACAACATCACCGTGGCCGTGGTCCCCCTCCCCTCCCCCGACCGTTCCCCGAGCACGGAGCAGCGCCGATGAGCGAGCAGCCGCAGTTCACCGTCAAGGTCGACCAGAACAAGTACCTGCCCGAGGGCGGCCGCGAGGTGCACGCCATCGTCTCGGTCGAGGCGAGCGCCGCGGGCGGGGAGGGCGGCGCGGTCCTCGCCGCCGGGCCCGCGACGCGCGCGTCCGAGGTCGTCATCATCGACACGTCCGGCTCGATGTCCTACCCGGACACCAAGTTGCGCGCCGCCGTCGAGGCCGCGCAGGTCGCCGTGGACACGCTGCGGGACGGCGTCGAGTTCGCGGTCGTGTCCGGTTCGAACGTCGCGACGATGGTGTTCCCGGAGCGGCCCGGGCTCGTCCCGGCGAACGACGAGAACCGCCGGCTGGCCAAGGAGGCGCTCGGCCGGCTGCGCGCGTCCGGCGGCACCGCGATCGGGTCGTGGCTGCGGCTCGCCGACGAGCTGTTCGCCGACCGGGAGGGCATCCGGCACGCGATCCTGCTGACCGACGGCAAGAACCAGCACGAGACGCCCGAGCAGCTCGACGCCGTCCTGTTCCGCTGCGAGGGCCGGTTCATCTGCGACTGCCGCGGCGTCGGCACCGACTGGGAGGTCGCCGAGCTGCGCAAGGTGGCGTCGGCGCTGCTCGGCGGCGTCGACATCGTCCGCGACCCGGCCGGGCTCGTCGCCGACTTCCAGGCGATGACGGAGGCGGCGATGGGCAAGACCGTCGCGGACGTGGCGCTGCGCCTGCAGACCCCGCAGACGGCGAAGCTGAAGTTCGTCAAGCAGGTCCTGCCGACCGTGGAGGACCTCACCGGCCGCCGCGTCGAGGTGCCGCCGCAGGCCGGCGACTACCCGCTGGGCGCGTGGGGCGAGGAGAGCCGCGACTACCACGTGTGCGTGGAGCTGCCGCCCGGCGAGGTCGGCAAGGTGATGCGGGCGGTGTGGGTCAAGCTCGTCGTGCCGGGCCCGCCCGGGGAGGAGGCGCAGGTCCTCGCGACCGGCAACGTCCTCGCCGAGTGGACGGACGACGAGGCGCGCTCGACGCGGATCAACGAGCGGGTCGCGCACTACACCGGGCAGGCGGAGCTGGCGGTCGCGATCCAGGAGGGCCTGCAGGCCCGCGAGCGCGGCGACGAGGACACCGCGACGGCGCGGCTCGGCCGGGCGGTCGTGCTCGCCGACGCGGCCGGCAACGAGGAGATCACCTCGCTGCTGCGCAAGGTCGTGGACGTCGTCGACCCCGCCACCGGCACCGTCCGGCTGAAGAAGAACGTCGACAAGGCCGACGAGATGTCGCTCGACACCCGGTCCACCAAGACCGTCCGCACCCGGAAGGACGAGACCGTCAACAACCGCGCCCAGAAGGGCTGAGCATGGCGATCTGCCCGAGCGGCCACACCTCGCAGTCGGCGGACTTCTGCGACATGTGCGGCACGGCGATCGGCGCCGGGGCCGCGCCGCCCTCCGGTGGGGGCGGGCCGGACGGCGGCACGCCGTGCCCCGACTGCGGCCTGCCCGGCACCGACCGGTTCTGCGAGGGCTGCGGGTACGACTTCGTCGCGGGCGGCGGCCGCCCGACGCGCGATCTCGAACATCCGCCCGCCGTCCCGCCGCTGCCGCCCTCGACGCCCGCGTCGCCTCCGTCGGCGGGCGCGCAGGGCGCGTCGTCGGGCGCGGCGGCGGGCGCGCAGGCGGCCCCGGCGGCCGCGTGGACGGCCGTCGTCGACGCCGACCGCGAGTACTTCAACGCCGTCCTCGCCGAGGAGGGCCCCGACTCGGGGACGCTGGTGTTCCCGCCGTACGCGCCGCAGCGGCGGATCCCGCTGGCGTCCGGGCAGGTCCGCATCGGCCGGCGCAGCTCCACGCAGCCGACGCCGCCCGAGATCGACCTGCGGGAGCCCCCGGAGGACCCGGGCGTCTCGAAGGTCCACGCGGTCCTCCTTGCCAAGCCGGACGGGTCGTGGACGCTCGTCGATCCGGGCTCCACCAACCGCACGTACCTGAACGGGTCCATGGACCCGATCCCACTGAACACGGAGGTTCCGCTGGCCGAGGGAGACCGGATCCACGTGGGCGCCTGGACCACCATCACCCTGACCCGAGGGGAGGCGCCGTGACCGCCGTCGAGCGGACGGCCGCGCCGGCGGCCCCGGACGCGACCGGCGCCGCGGGCGCCCCACAGGCGCCCGCGCACGCGGAACCGCCCGCGCGCCCGCCGACCTCGCGGCGCCTGCTGGCGCCGCCCGTCCCGGCGCCGACCGGGCTGCGCCGGGTCCTGCCGCGCACCGCCGCGTCCCGCGTCCGCGTCCTGTCGGCGCTGGTCGTCGTCGTGCTGCTGGCGCTCCTCGCGGCCACCGCGGCGACGATCGCGCAGGCCCGCGAGGGGATGCGAGTGATCGGGCACGACGCGGGCCCGCAGGTCGTCGCGACCGGCGACCTGTACTCCCAGCTCACCGACATGGACGCGCAGCTCGCGAACGCCCTGCTCGCGGGCGACTCCGAGCCCGCGGCGCGGGCCGAGGCACTGGAGCTGTACGACATGAACCGGCTGCGGGCCGGGGAGGCGCTGATCGAGGCCGCCAAGCTCGCCGACGACCCCACCGAGGAGGACACCGCCCGCGCGCTGGTGGACGCGCTCGCCCGCTACGAGCGGCTCGCCGGGCAGGCGCTGCAGCTGGAGCGGCAGACGCAGCACCAGGCGGGGCCGCCGCCGGAGCAGGTCCTGGCGGTCTACCGCGAGGCGACCGACCTGATGAAGCTGGACCTGCTGCCGAAGGCGTACAACCTCACGCTCGACAACGGCGCGCTCGTCCGCGACACCTACGAACGGCAGCGGTCGGCGGTGCTCACCGGCCTGGCCTGGGTGGTCGCGGTGGGCGTCCTGCTGCTGGCGGCGCTGATCGCCCTCCAGGTGCACCTCGCCGTGCGGTTCCGGCGGCTGCTGAACGTGGGCGCGGCGCTGGCGACGGCAGGCGCGCTCGCCCTGGTCGCGGCGAGCGGCCTCATGCTGTGGGGGCAGGCGGAGAGCCTGCGCAAGGCCAAGGAGCAGGGTTTCGACTCGGTCCTGGCGCTGTCGCGCACGCGCGCCATCAGCAACAACGCCGCCGCCGACCAGACCCGGTTCCTGCTCGACCCGGGACGGACCGACACCTACGAGCAGGTCTACCTGAGCAAGTCGCAGACGGTCCTCTACGTGGACGCCGGGAACCTCGCCGAGTACAACGCGGGCGTGAAGGACGTGCAGTACGAGCCGGGCCGCAGCGACTTCCTCGGGTTCCTCGGCACGGAGGCGAACCGCCCGGTCCAGGACGCGGCGACGCGGGCGCGGATCGCCGGCGTGTTCGGCACCGTGATCGAGGAGTACCGGCGGTTCCAGCAGCGGGACCACGAGATGCGCCGGCTCGTCGCGAGCGACCGCCGCGCGGACGCCGTCCGGGCGCGGGGCGCGCTGACCGCGCAGTTCCGGCAGTACGACGAGGCTCTGGAAGAGCTCGAGGAGATCCGCCAGGCCGCGTTCGACGAGGCCGTCGAGGAGGGCGACTCGGGCACCCGCGGCTGGTACGGCGTGCTGCCCGTCGCGGGCCTCGTCATCGTCGTGCTCCTGCTCGCCGGGGTCTGGCCCCGCCTGTCGGAGTACCGGTGGTCGAAGTGAGAGGACGGACGATGCGGCGCTTCGCGAACGCGGGCGGGACGGGGCGGGCGCGGCGCGCGGGGGCCGCGCTGCTCGGGGCGGCGGCACTGCTCGCCGCCGCCGCCTGCGGCGTCGGCTCCGCCGAAGCCGAGTCGGTGGCCGGGGCGGAGGAACTGGTCATCGGCGTCAACCGGGACCAGCCGGGCGTCGGCCTGCGGGTCGCCGAAGGCGACGGCTACGACGCGTTCCAGGGCTTCGACATCCGCGTCGCCAAGGAGATCGCCCGCAACCTCGGCGTCAACGCCGCGAACGTGAGACTCCGGGAAGTGACCTCCGACAACCGCGAGGAGCTCCTGGCGGACGGCAAGGTCGACCTGGTGGTCGCCAGCTTCTCCATCACACCGGATCGAAAGCGGGACGCGACGTTCGCGGGTCCGTACTACGTCGCGCACCAGGACCTCATGGTCCGCGAGGCCGACGCCGCCCGGATCCGCAGCATCCACGACCTCGCGGGCCGGAAGGTCTGCCGGGTCGCCGGGTCGACGTCGTTCCCCCGCATCCGCGACGAGCAGGGCGTCCTCGCGGATCCGGTGGACGCCGGCGGCTACGGCGAGTGCCTCGACCTGCTCGTCCGGGGGCGGCTCGACGCAGTGTCGACCGACGACCTGATCCTGGCGGGCCTGGCGCGGGAGGCGGCCGCCGACGGCCACTCCATGCGGATCGTGAACGCCCCCATATCGGACGAGCGCTACGGCGTCGCGCTACGGCGCGGCGACGTGGAGGGCTGCGAGGCCGTCAACGAGGCGATCACCCGGATGTACCAGGACGACACGATCCCGATCCACCTGGAGCGGTGGTTCGGGACGACCGAGCTGGAGCTGGTGGAGACCGTCCCGCAGTTCGAGGGCTGCGAGTGATCCGCGGCACCCGGCCGGGAACGGGACACGCGGGCGTTTCCAGACGGATGAATCCGCCGAGTCAGTGAGATCAGTCGGTTACGTAAGTTCCGGTCGGCGCACATGATCGTAAGTTATGGTCGCGATCTATATCCGTTCCGGTAATCGCCACCCCGGCCCGAGGAGTGCCATGACGACGGTCGTCCTGATCGTGATGTGCGTCGTGGTCGGGGGCCTGGAACTCTACGCGGGCAGGCAGAGCCGGAACCAGGCCCGTGCGTTCACCCGCCGGGTCGACGAGCTGAACGAGCAGGTGACCAAGCAGAACAACGTCCTGGTGACGGTCGGCGAGCAGCTCACCGCCGAGCTCGCGCGGGTGAAGCGGGACGTGCTGCCCGCCCTCGACGACCGCGTCCGCCGCACCACCGGCCGCGTCGAGGAGCTCGCGGACGTCGTGCACCGCGCGGACGAGTTCGTCCGCACCCAGGCGGGGCGGCTGCGCGACCTGGAGCAGCAGCGCGTCACGCTCGCCGCGCTGCGCCGCAAGCTGGCGGAGATCGAGACGTCGGTGCGGGACGCCGTCGGGTCCGGCGGCGCCGACGCCTCCGCGGACGTGCGCGAGCAGGTCGACACCGCGCTGGAGCGGCTCGCCGACCTCGAACGCGGCGGCGCGGAGATCCTGGAGCTGCAGCGCACCCTCACCCGCACGCTCGAGGACGTCGAGGACATCGTCGCCGAGCTGCTGCAGTTCACGGAGGGGGCGCTCGACGACGCCGTCACGTCCGCGCTGACCGGCGGCGCGCCCCGGGCCCTGCCCGCCGGGTCCGGCGGCGCCCCGGGCGGCCCGTCCGGCGGCCCGTCCGGCGGCCCGTCCGGCGGCCTGCCGGGCGGCGACCCGCGCGACGCGGCCGTCACCGCGACGGGACGGCTGTGGACCCGCGACGACCAGCTCGAGGACATCCTCACCGACGTCTACGAGCGGTGCGTCCGCGCGAACCGGCTGAGCGTCCGCTTCCGCACCGCCGAGGGCGCGGACGGCCTCGAACCGGGCTCGCCCGAGCGCCGCCGTTACTTCCTCGGCGGGCAGCTCCCCGACGACCTCGCCGGCGCGTTCAGCGCGCTGCTCATCTCGACCGGCGCCGACCTGCCGCACGGCGGGCTCGCCGGGAACGGCGGCGGGCGGCGCGGCCTCGCCCGCGTCGAGCCCGGCATGCCCGCCGGCGTGGAGCCGGCGCGCCCGCCCGAGGACGAGGCGGCGCTGAAGGCGCTGCTGCGCACCCTCGCCGAGTGCTCCGGCGGCGTCGCGCAGATCGGCCCGCTGATGGCCGTCCGCACCCGGGACGAACTGGTGTGCGCGGTCCTGACCGCCGGGCAGTCGCTGGAACTGGAGAGCGACGAGGTGTTCTGGGACCCCGCCGCGGCCGCCGACCGGCTCCGCCGGCTGCCGTCCCACCAGCTGTGGGACCTCACCGCGTGGGCCGCGACCCCCTAGGCAGCGCGTGCGCCGCGACACCGTAGGCCCGGACCGTCCGCTCCGCCGGGTCCCCCATCCGGACGTACAGCGGGCAGCGGACCTCCCGCGTCACCGGGTCGACCTCCGCGCACAGCCCGACGCCCGCGGCGCGGTCGAGGAACACGACGTTCTCGACCGCGCGCGCGCCGCGCACCGCGTACGGGACGGAGTCGGCGTCCCCCGTGTCGAACAGCTCCTCGAAGGTGAGCCGCCGCGCGAACCGCAGCAGGACGGCCGCGTCCACGACGCGGCTGCCGACGGCCGCCGACGGCCCCGCCACCACGATCCCGAAGCTGGGGTTCTCCCGCCCCCGCACGTAGATCTCCCGGTCGGGCTCCAGGCCGCGGCGCCGGTCGGGCACCTGGAGCCCGAACCCCGCCTCGCCGTCCAGGAACGCGGGCGGGCCGAAGCCGTCCCCCGCCCGTCCCGGGACGCGCGCCGCCCCGGCGGGCCGCTCCCAGCCGGGCAGGTACACGCCGAGGCCGCGCAGCAGCAGCCGCCAGATGGGCCGCACCGTGACGTCGGGCGTGAAGTCGACGTCCGGCGTGAAGTCCACGCGGGTCTCGGCGGCGTGGCCGGGCGCCGTGTCCGGCCCGGGACCCGGGCGCGCCCCGGGTGCCGTCCCGCCGGTCGCTCCCGCACTCGTCCCGCCGCCCATGCCGCCGCCCGCACCGCCGCCCATGCCGACCATGCCGACCATCATCAGGCGCCGCCCCGCCGCGCACAACCGGGACGCGGACGCCCGCCGTCCTCACCGCCAGGCCCCTGCACGGGCGGCGAGCGGTCGGCTACCTTGGAAGCATCCGGATCATGACGAGGACGCCGCCGTGAATCTGCAGGACATGATGGTGCACCGCGACAACTCGACGCGGACCGTCGACCGCTACCTGATGGGGCACGAGGGGCGCGTCATCGCGGTGCGCCGCCACCCAGCCGTGCTGCTGGCGCCCGTCGTCGCGTTCGTCGCCGGGCTGATCGTCTGCGGCGCCGCCGCCACCGTCACCGGCGTCTTCTGGATCTGGTGGCTGTGGCTGGTGCCCGTCGGCTACCTGCTGTGGAAGGTCATCGCCTGGTCGCTGGAGTTCTTCATCGTCACCGAGCACCGCGTCATGGTGATCAACGGCGTGCTCAACCGGACGGTCGCGATGATGCCGCTCGCGAAGGTCACCGACATCAACCTGGAGCGCTCGGTCCTCGGCCAGATGCTCGGCTACGGCGAGTTCGTCATGGAGTCCGCGGGAGACAAGCAGGCGCTGCGCAACGTCAGCTTCATGCCGTACCCGGAGCAGCTCTACCTGGAGGTGTCGTCGGTCATCTTCGGCACGATCGACGAGTCCCCCGACTGACCCGGCCGGACCGGCCGGACCGTCAGCTGCCGAACCCGGCGCCGACGCGGTCGAGCGCGCGCAGCCACGGTCCGCGGCGCCCGTCCCGCCGGTCGGCCCGCGCCAGCGCCCGCCGCGTCAGCGCGATCGCCCCGTACCGCAGCGGCTCCGGCGGGAACGGGACGGGCGCGTCCCGGACCATCGCCAGCCGCGTGCGCTCCGTCTCCTCGCCGGGGCGGAGCCCGACGCTCAGCAGGTCGAGCATGACGTCCGCGCCGAACCGGGTCGCGCCGACGCCCAGGCCGGTGTAGCCCGCCGCGTACGCGAGCCGGTCGTCGTGCGCGGTGCCGAAGAACGCGCAGAACCGGGTGCAGGTGTCGACCACCCCGCCCCACGCGTGCGCGAACCGGACGCCGTCCAGCTGCGGGAACGTGTCGAAGAAGTTCCGCGCGAGCGCCGCGAACGCGGCGGGGCGGCGCTCCAGGCGGGCGCCGATCCGGCCGCCGAAGTGGTACACCGCGTCGTAGCCGCCCCACACGATCCGGCCGTCCGCCGTCAGCCGGGCGTAGTGGTAGCGGTTGCCGCTGTCGACCACGCCCTGCCGGCGCCGCCACCCCACGGCGTCCCGCTGCGCCCGCGACAGCGGCTCGGTGACCAGCGCGTACTCGTACACGGGGACGACGAGGCCGCGCATCCGCCGCAGCAGCGGCGGGAACGCGCCCGTCGCCAGCGCCACCCGGTGCGCCCCGACCGCCCCGTGCGCGCCGTCCAGCCGCAGCCGCCCGCCGTCCCGGCGCAGCCCCGTCACGCGGGTGCCCTCGTAGATCCGCACGCCCAGCGAGCGGCACGCGTCCGCCAAGCCCCACGCCAGCTTCGCCGGATGCACCAGCGCGACCGCGTGCCGGTCCCACAGGCCGGCGAGGTACGTCGGCGAGCCCACCTCGGCGCGGACGCCGTCGCGGCCCAGCAGCATCGGCTCCCAGCCGAGGTCGAAGGCGTGCTCCGCCTCCTCCTCCAGCAGCGGCACCTGCCACTCCCGCGTCGCGACCGTCAGCTGCCCGGTCGCGTCCCACTCCGCGTCGACGCCGTACCGGGTGAGCGTCGCCGCGATGGCCTGGAGGTTCTCCCAGCCGAGCCGCTCCAGCGCCTCCATGTCGTCCGGCCACCGCCCGACCCCGTTGAGGAGGCCGTGCGTGAGGCTGGCCGAGCAGAACCCGCCGTTGCGGCCGGACGCCGCCGAACCGATCCGGCCCGCCTCCAGGACGACGACGTCCAGCGACGGGTCGCGCTCCTTGGCCCGCAGGGCCGTCCACAGCCCGCCGTAGCCGCCGCCGACGACCGCCAGGTCGCACGTCCGGCGGCCCGTCAGCACCGGCCCCGGGTCGGGCCGCGCCGCACCCGCCGTCCAGAACGGGACGGGCTCCGCCTCCGCCAGCGCCCTCGCCGCGTCCGCCACCGCACCCATGTCCGCTCTCCTCCTCATCCGTCGCCCCGCCCCCGCCGGGACGGCCCGGCCGCGCGGCGGAACGTGCGCCGCGCCGAGGCGACCGCGACGAGCACCCCGGCGGCGAAGATCAGCGTCCCCATCACATTGACCTGCGGCGGCGTCCCCGTCCGCGTCGACCCGTACACCCACAGCGGGAACGTCACGGTCGCACCGCCGGTGAAGCTCGCGACCACGAAGTCGTCCACGGACAGGACGAACGCCAGCAGCGCGCCCGCCGCCACCCCCGGCCGGATCATCGGCAGCGTGACCAGCCGGAACCGCGTCCACGGCCCGGCGCCCAGGTCCCGCGCGGCCTCCCCCACCGCCGGGTCGAGCCCGACCGCCCGGGCCCGGACCGTCACCGTCACGAACGCCAGCGAGAACATCACGTGCCCGGCCAGGATCGTCAGGTGGCCGCGCGGCACCCCGAACGTGACGAACATCGACAGCAGCGACGCGCCCATCACGATCTCCGGGCAGGCGATCGCCGCGAACAGCAGCAGGTCCGCCGCCCGCCGCCCCCGGAACCGGCGCCGCGCGAGCGCCAGCCCCGCGCACGTCCCGGCGGCCGTCGTCACGGCCGTGCTCGCCAGCGCGATCGCCAGCGAGTCGACCAGCGACCGGGTAAGGTCGCTCCGGTCGAACAGGTGCGCGTACCACTTGAGCGTGAAGCCCTCCCAGCGGACGTTCTGCTTGCCCTGGACGTCGTTGAACCCGAACAGGACCATCACCGCGATCGGCAGCACCAGCCACCCGATCAGCAGCAGCGTCCAGACGTGCAGCGCGTCGACGCGGCGCCCGGCGCGCCTCATCGGGCGGCCTCCAGGACGCCGCGCGTCCCCAGCGTCCGCGCGTACACGAAGATCGCGACGAGCAGAATCGCCGTCAGCGTGAACGACAGCGCGGACGCCACCGGGTACGCGCCGGTCTCGAAGTACTCGGCCCGGATCACGTTGCCGATCATGGTGTCGCCGGGCCCGCCCAGCACCTCGGCGTTCACGAAGTCGGCCGCCGCCGGGACGAACGTCATGATCGCCCCCGCGAACACGCCGGGCAGCGACAGCGGCAGCACCACCCGCCCGAACGCCTGCGCGCGCCCCGCGTACAGGTCGCGCGCGGCCTCGACCGTCCGGGGGTCGATCCGCACCAGCGCCGCGTAGACCGGCAGGACCATGAACGGCAGGAAGTTGTAGGCGAGCCCCGCCACCACCGCGAACCCCGTGTCGAGCACGTGGAAGCCCTCCGGAAGCAGCCCGCGGCCGCGCAACGGCCCCAGGACCGGGCCGTTGTCGGACAGCACGTGCCGCCACGCCACCGTGCGCAGGACGAACGAGACGAAGTACGGCGACAGCATCAGCAGCAGGTACGTGGTCTTCCAGCGGCCCGCGCGGAAGGCGATCCAGTAAGCCGCCGGGTAGCCGACCACGGCGCACACCGCCGTCGCCAGGAACCCGTACCACAGCGAACGGGCGAACGTCCCGCCGTACGTGGACAGACCTTCGGCGTAGTTCTGCCAGTGCAGCGTCTGCCGGAACCCGTCGACGAGATTCCCCGTCTGCAAGGACAGCGACACCATGAACGACAGCGGGACCACGAAGAAGGCCAGCAGCCACAGCCCCGCGGGCAGGACCATCAGGTAGGGCGCGAAACGTCCGCGGCCCATCAAGCGCCCCTGACGACGGCCTGGAACGTCTTCTGGTACACGTCGACCTCATCCTGGGAGAGCCGCCGGTAATGCCGCAGCCGCGCCATGTCGCCCTCGGACGGGAACACCAGCGGGCTCTCGCTCAACCTGGTGAGGTCCTCCTTCTCCTCCCCGCTCGCTTCGGCCGCGTGCCGCGCCACGATCTCCCGCACCTCCGGCACCGGCGTGATGTAGTTGACGAACTCCGTCAGCGGCGCGTTGTTCTCGGGCGCGTACAGCCAGTCCATGAGGGCGAGCGCGTCGACCGGGTTCTCGGCGGTCACGGGCACGCACAGGTTGTCCGTCCAGATCGTCCCGCCCTCTTCGGGCACGACGAACCGCACGTCCGGGCTCGTCAGGCTGTAGACGTCCCCGGACCACGCCATGGTCAGCCACACGTCGCCCTTGCTGACCGCGTCCACATAGTTCTGCTCGTAGTACTTGCGGACGATCCCCGCGTCCCGCTGCTCCCGCAGCGTCCCGGCCGCCCGCTCCCAGTCGGCCCGCGTCGACTTCTCCGGATCGATCCCCAGGTGCAGCATCCCGAAGTTGCCCAGTTCCTGGGTGTCGCTCATCATCCCGACCCGGCCCTTGTAGCGGGCGTCGAACAGCTGCGCGATGCTCGTGATCTCCTCGTCCACGTACTTCGTGTTGTACGCGATCCCCGTGATCCCCGCCTGGTACGGAACGGTGAACTCGTTGCCCGGATCGTAGGAAGGGTCCTTGAAGCCCGGCCCCGCGTGCGCCGCGAAGTTCTTCAGCCGCCCGTGGTCGAGCGGCGCCAGGTAACCCAGCCGCCGACACCGTTCCAAATGGATCCCGTTCGTCATCACCATCAGGTCGAACCCGATCGACTGCCCGGCCGCCAGCGGAGCCTGGATCTTGCCGAACCACGGGCCCATCTCCTGGATGACCTCCCGGTAGGTCACCTCGATGCCCGCATCCGCCTCGAACGCCTCGATCGTCGCGCGGTCGTCCTGCATGTACCCCGGCCAGTTCGCCCAGCGGAGCCGCCCGTTCCGCGACTTCCCCGACCAGAACTCGTCCCCCTCCACCGGCTTCCCGCGCCCCTCGACGCCGCACCCGGCCAGCACCAGCCC
>NZ_QHJN01000159.1:0-18319 GCF_003947565.1 Actinomadura sp. WAC 06369
GCGGGTCGCGGCGGGACGGCCGGGGGCCGGGCCGGGGCGCGTCAGGACTCGCGGGCGGCCCTCCGGGCGCGGCGCTCCTCGCGGCGGGTCTCGAACTTGGTCGCGGCGGCGTCGAGCTGCGCCAGGAAGTCGTTCAGCTCGTCGCGGGCCTTGTCGCCGTCGCCGGTCAGGTCGGTGCGGTCCCACACCTTCCACTTGCGCAGCACCGGGACGAGGACGTCGTCGTGGTGCAGGCGCAGGTCGTAGATGCCGGCGTTCGCGATGATCACGGACTTCTTGAGGAACCCCTCGATGCCGGTGCCGGGCATCTCGAACGCCTTGACGACGTCGGTGATCGCCCGCATCGTCTCGTTCGGCGCGATCTCCAGCGCGGCGCCCAGCAGGTTCCGGTAGAAGATCATGTGCAGGTTCTCGTCGGCGGCGATGCGGGCCATCATCTGCTCGCAGACCGGGTCGCCGGACGCCTTGCCGGTGTTGCGGTGGGAGACGCGGGTGGCCAGCTCCTGGAACGAGACGTACGCCGTGCCGTGCAGGAACGAGTCGCCGTGCGTGGCCGCGTAGCCCTGCTCCATGTGGTGCATGCGGGCACGCTCGAGCGCGACCGGGTCGACGGCGCGGGTGACGGTGAGGTAGTCGCGCAGGACGATGCCGTGCCGGTTCTCCTCGGCCGTCCACCGGTTGACCCAGGCGCCCCAGGCGCCCTCCTGGCCGAAGACGGTCGCGATCGCGTTGTGGTAGCCGGGCAGGTTGTCCTCGGTGAGGAGGTTGACGATCAGCGACTCGCGGGCCTCCTGGCTGAGCTTGGACTGCTCCAGCGACCACTCCTCGCCGCCGAGGGGGCCGTCGAAGTCGCGGCCCTCGCTCCACGGCACGTACTGGTGCGGGAACCACTCCTTGGCCATCGACAGGTGGCGGTCCAGCTCCTTCTCAACGACCTGCTCGAGCTCGAGCAGGAGGCCGTGCTGGAACTTCGTCTCGGGGCTCTCGGACATGCGCTTCCTCGCTCCTAACTTACCCAACCGTAGGTTTCGATGGTCGCGAGTCCGCGGTACCGCCGTCAAGTAACTCCGGGAACAATCAACCGCGCGCGACTTTTGTAGACCCGGACGAAACGCGAGCCCCGCCTTTGCCGCTCACGGCAAACCGCCGCTCGGGGACGCTCCGTCCGGGACCCGCCTCACTGCGTGTCGGCGGCCTGCTTCCACATCCGGCCGGCCGCCGCCCGCAGCAGCGGCCGGGGCAGGATCCGCAGCGCGGGCATCACCGCCTTGTACTGGGCGCCGGGGACGCACAGCGCCCGCCCGGCCGCGACCGCCTCCAGCCCGGCGCGGGCCACGGCGTCGCGCCGCAGCCACAGCAGGTTCGCGGCCGACTCCTCGTCCGTCCGCGTGAACCCGGGGCACAGCGCCGTCACGTGCACGCCCTTCTCCGCGACCTCCGCGTGCAGGCTCTCCGAGAAGGACGCCACGTACGCCTTCGTCGCACCGTACGTCGCGCTGCCCGGCGACGGCGCGAACCCGGCGACCGACGCGACGTTCAGCACCCCGCCGCGGCCGCGCTCCACCATCCCCGGCAGCGCCGCGCGCGTCAGCCGGACCAGCGCGGTCACGTTCAGCTCGATCTGCGCGAGCTGGTTCTCCAGCGGCTCCTCCGCGAACGCGCCGAACGCGCCGTACCCGGCGTTGTTCACGAGCAGCTCGACCGGCGCGTCGCGGAGCCGCCGCTCGACCTCGCCGCGCCGCTCCGGGTCGGTGAGGTCGGCCGCGAGGACCTCCACCCCGACCCGGTACCGCTCGACGAGCTCGCGCGCCAGGCCGTCCAGCAGGCCGGTCCGGCGCGCGACGAGCACGAGGTCGGCGCCCCGCTCGGCGAGGAGCCGCGCGAAGCTCTCACCGATCCCGCTGGACGCGCCCGTCACGAGCGCCGTTCGGTACGCCTGCCGCATGGGCGCCGAGCCTATCGGGCGATCTTCGTCCGGCCGCGGGAGACGCGCGAAATGGGCGCACCGCGCTACCGCGGCGCGCCCATGAACGCGACCGGGGGGACCATCGCGGCCGGGTCCTCGCCCGCGGCCAGCAGCCCGACGGTGAACGCCGCCGCGGCCTCCAGCAGCGCGGCGCGCGCCAGGCTCCCGCCGCGCATCGGGACGCACCCGAGGTCGCGCACCAGTCCCCCGACCGTCTCCAGGGCGTCCTCGTCGTCGCCGCACAGCGGCACCCCGAGCGGGCGCCCCCCGAACACCGGCGGCGTCATCCGCCACACGGGATCGGGGCACAGGGTGAACGCCTTGACGACCCGCGCGCCCGACGCGTCCGCGATCCGGCGCGCCGCCGACGGGCCGCCGTCCGTCAGCAGCGCCTCGAACGGCGGCGCCATCGGGTTCGTGCAGTCGATCAGCACCCGCCCGGCGAGGACGCCCTCCGCCGCGCCCGCGCCGCGCAGCGCGTCCATCGCCCCGCCGTGGGCGACGGCGAGCAGGACCGCCTCGCCGAACTCCGCCGCGTCCCGGAGCCCGCCGCCCGCGCACCCGAGCCGCCCGGCGAGCGCCGCCGCCCGCGCGGGCGTCCGCGCGCCGATCCGCACGTCGTGCCCCGCCCGCACCCACTGCCCCGCCAGCGCGTCCGCCATGTTCCCCGCGCCCAGCACACCGATCCGCATGCCGTCCTCCTCCGGTCGACTACCGTCGGACGGGACGCTAGGCGAACCGTTCCGCACCATCCGGTTCGTATCGGAAGAGGCAGGATGTCGGGCGAGACCATGGACGACTTCACCGCCGACTGCCGGACCCGGCTCGGCCTCGATCTGCTCTCCGGCACCTGGACGGGCGTCGTGCTGTGGACGCTGCGGGACGGCCCGATGCGCCCCGGCGACCTGCGGGAGCGGATCGGCGGCATCAGCCACAAGGTCCTCACCCAGACGCTGCGGCGCCTCGAGGCGAACGGCCTGGTGGCGCGCCGCCGCTACGCCGAGGCGCCGCCGCGCGTCGAGTACGGGCTGACCGGCCCCGGCCGCGGGCTGATCGAGCCGCTCGCCGCGCTCGGCCGGTGGACCGAGCGCTACGCCGACGAGGTGCTCGACGCCCGAGCCGCCCGCGAACGGGACGCGCCCGGCGGGCTCAGCGGCCGGTGAACTTCGCCTTCCCCGGGCCCTCCTCCATGAAGCTCTTCATGCCGTTCGCCTGGTCCTCGGTCGCGAACAGCGCCGAGAACTGGACGCGCTCGATCTCCAGGCCCGTGTCCAGCCCGACCTCGAGGCCCGCGTCGATCGCCTGCTTCGCGGCGCGCAGCGCGACCGCCGGGCCGCCGACGAACGTCGCCGCCCACTCGCGCGCCGCCGCGTGCACGTCCGCGTCGGGGACGACCCGGTCGACGAGCCCGATCGCGAGCGCCTCGTCCGCCCGGACGTGCCGCCCGGAGAAGACCAGGTCCTTGGCCTTCGCCGGGCCCACCAGCCGGGCGAGCCGCTGCGTGCCGCCCGCGCCGGGGATGATGCCGAGCTGGATCTCCGGCTGCCCCACTTTCGCGCCCTCGCCCATCACCCGGAAGTCGGCGGCCAGCGCGACCTCCAGGCCGCCGCCGAGCGCGTACCCGGTGATCGCCGCGATGACCGGCTTGGGGATGCCCGCGAGGGCCTTGGTGAAGTTCTGCAGCAGATGGGAGTGGCCCGCCGACATCTCCGCCGCCGACATCGCGGCCATCTCCTTGATGTCCGCGCCCGCCGCGAACACCTTCTCCCCGCCGTACAGGACGACCGCCGCCACGTCGGCGTCCTCGGTCACGACGCGCGCCGCGTCGGCCAGCTCCCGCTGCATCGCCGCGTTCAGCGCGTTCATCTTCGGACGGTCCAGCCTGATCGTCGCGACGCCGTCCTCGACCTCGACCCGTACGAACTCGCCCACGAACGCCTCCATGCTCCGGATGACCACGACGTCCCGAACCTAACAAGCCTCCCGCCCCGCCGCGGCGGCCCCCGCCGCCGTCGGCCGTCCCGTCGCACCCCGCTGGTAACTTCGGTGTCCATGCTCGTCGGACACGCCACCTGGCACGGCGGTGCGCTGTGCCTGTGGGCCGAGCGCACCGGCCCGCACGAGCCGTCCGGGGACGTCCACCCGTTCGCCGCCCGCGACTTCACCGGCACCTCCTACGAGCCGCTCGTCCGCGGCGCCGCCCGGGTCGAGCTCGCCCTCACGCTGCCCACCGCCGGCGACCACCCGCTGCCGTCGGCCGAGCTCGGGCCCGAACCGGTGTCCGGCGCGCCGGAGCTGCGGCCGTGGCGCGTCCCCGCGCTGGTTTTGGAGCCGTTCCCGGCGATGGCGCTGCTGCAGGCGGCCGAGCACGGCGCCGACGTGATCCCCGGCACCGACCTGCGGTTCCTGTGCCTGCTCGCCGAGGAGGCGGTGTCCCTCGCCGAACGCGGCCACGTGCTGCCCGCGCTGCTGCGCGAGGACGGCGACCTGGTGGCCCGCTGGCGGCCCGTCCTGGACGACCCCGCGCGGTTCCGCGCGCTCGTCCGGGCGATGCCCGCCGCGTGCCGCGCCGCCGACGGCGGCCGCCCCGCCGCGCACGTCCTGCGCGAGGCGCTGTCCGGGCTCGTCGACACGGCCGTCCGGGGCGTCGTCCCGCACCCCCTGCTGCCCGCCCGGCGCGGGGCGGTCCCCGACCGCCTGCCGCTCGCCGAACGCTGGGTGGCGGCGCTCACCGGCCCGTCCGCCGAGGTCGCCCGCGAGCCCCGCGACGACCCCGACGAGCTGATCGCCGAACTGGACGCGTGGGCCGCCGCCGCGCGCCGTCCGTCCGGGCCCCTGCGGGTCTGCTTCCGGCTCGCCGAACCGGGCGCGGACGAGTACGACACCGGCGAGTCGCGGGAGCCGCGCGGCGACGACGCGTGGCGCGTCGAGTTCGCCCTCCAGGGCACCGACGACCCGAGCCTGTACGTCCCGGCGTCGCTCGTGTGGGCGGGCGACGCCCCCACCATCGCGGACGCCGAGGAGACGCTGCTCACCGGCCTCGGCCGCGCGCTGCGCCTGTTCCCCGACCTCGCGCCCGCCCTCGACTCCCCCGTGCCGGACGGGCTCGCCCTCGACACCGCGGGCGCGTTCCGGTTCCTGCGGGAGGCCGCGCCGATGCTGGCCGCCGCGGGGTTCGGCGTCCTGCTGCCGCAGTGGGCGGGCAAGGCGAAGCTCGGGATGAAGCTCACCACCCGCGCCGAGGACCCGGAGGCGTCGTCCGGCGCGGCGGCCCCGTCGGGCTTCGACCTCAAGGCCATGGTCGACTTCCGCTGGGACCTGGCGATCGGCGACGCGACCGTCGACGAGGACGAGCTGGAGGAGCTGGCCCGGCTGAAGACGCCGCTCGTCCGGCTGCGCGGCCAGTGGGTGGAGCTCGACCGCGAGCAGCTCGAGGCGGCCCTGGACTTCCTGCGGCAGCCCCGGCGGGGCCGGATGCCGGCCGCCGAGGCGATCCGCGCCATCGTCCACGCGGGCGACGACGCCCTCCCGCTCGTCGGCGTCGACGCCGACGGCGCGTTCGGCGACCTGCTCTCCGGCGAGGCCGACCGCCGCCTCACCCCCATGCGCACCCCGGACGGGTTCAACGGAACGCTCCGGCCGTTCCAGGAGCGCGGTCTGGCCTGGCTGAACTTCCTCAACGAGATCGGCCTCGGCGGCATCCTCGCGGACTCCATGGGCCTCGGGAAGTGCATAGGCAAGGACGAGTTCGTCTACGTCAACGGAGCCCTGCTCAAGGCGAAGGACATCTGGGCCCGTTACGCGACCTCCCTCGACCCGGACGGGGAAGGCGTATGGTCGCTCCCGGCCGAGCCGCTGACGGTGAACTCCATGGCCAAGGACGGACGCATCGTTCCGTCCGCGATCACGCGTCTCTACCGGCAGCACGTCCACGAGAAGGTGCGGAAAATCTCGCTGGACGACGGCAGCGAAATAATCGTCACCCGGCGGCACCGCCTCCTGGGTCTCGACGACTGGAGCCGCGACATCCGGCCCGGCACGCGGGTGTGCGTGCCCGCTCGCCTGGTGCACGAGGGCGCCCCGGTGGACCCCGACCTGACCGTGCTCCTCGCGTGGCAGATCGCCGAGGGCCACGAAGCCGCGCACTCCGGCACGGTGATCACCCAGAAGGACGAGCGCGTCCTCCACGACCTGCACGCCCGGCTCCTCCGCATCGCCGAGCGCCACGGGATCCGCCTGACCCCTCCGAAGGTCGTCCCCGGCGACGGCGGTAGGGCCGCGTACCTGCGCTGGAGCGGCATCGCGTACAGGCACTTCCTCGAGGAGCACGGATACCGCTGGGGAGGGGTCTCGGCGCACAAGCGGATCCCCGAGCGCATCATGGCGGCGGACGACGCCACCGTGCGCCTGTTCCTGCGCCACTACTTCGCGGCGGAGTCCTCGGTCACCGTCACCGGGCGGCTCGTCGAGGTCTCCTCCGCGTCGGTCTGGGTCATCCGGCAGCTCGGCGCGATGCTCCGGCGTTTCGGCGTCTGGCTCCGCGTCTCCACGTCATGGAAGTGCGCGACCAACGGCACGGGAACCAAGCGTCCCTACCGGGTCGGTCGGATCGGCGGTTCGAGCCTGCGCCGGTTCGCCGAACTGGTCGGAATCGCCGACGAGGCCAAACAGTCCCGTCTGGAGCAGATCTGCGCCCTCTCCCCCAACACCAACGTCGAAGGTGTTCCAGGGAGCGATCTGCTGAAGCGGGCGCAGGAGCTGACCGGCCTCCCGATGCGGCACTTCGGCGTGAACCCCGTCTACTTCTCCGGCACCCAAGAGCCGTCCAAGAGGACCGCTCTGGAAGCCGTAGGCGGATTCGACCGCATCCTGTCCGGCGAGGCAGAGGCCCACTACGCGAGCCTCGGGCGGAGCCGTTGGACGGCCCGGACCCTCGCCGCTTACGAGAGGCTCGACCGGGCCGCCCTCCGGCGCCTCCGGGACCGGTTGGAGAACCGCGCGACGCGCGAGGTCTTCTACGCCACCGTGACCTCGGTCGAGGAGATCGACTACGAGGGCTACGTCTACGACTTCGAGGTCGCCGACCACCACAACTACATCGCCGAAGGCATCGTGTGCCACAACACGGCCCAGACGCTGGCGCTCCTCGTCGCGGAACGGGGCGGCGACGCGGAGCGCGACGGCGACGCGGAGCGCGACGGCGGGCGCCGTCCGGGACCGACACTGCTCATCGGGCCGATGTCGCTGGTGGGGAACTGGGAGCGGGAGGCGGCGCGGTTCGCGCCGAAGCTGCGCGTGTACGTGCACCACGGGACGTCCCGGCACCGCGGGGACGACGTGGCGCGCGCCGCGGCCGAGGCCGACCTGGTGCTGACCACGTACGGGACGGCGGCGCGGGACGCCGAGGCGCTCGCGGCGGTCGGGTGGGAGCGGGTCGTCTGCGACGAGGCGCAGGCGCTGAAGAACAGCGGGACGCGGCAGGCGCGGGCGGTGCGGAGCATCCCGGCGCGCAGCCGGATCGCGCTGACCGGCACGCCGGTCGAGAACCACCTGACCGAACTGTGGTCGATCATGGAGTTCGCGAACCCGGGGCTGCTCGGGCCGCGGGCGGAGTTCCGGCGGCGGTTCGCGGTGCCGATCGAGCGGGAGGGGGACGAGCGGGCGGCGGCGGCGCTGAAGCGGGCCACGCAGCCGTTCGTCCTGCGCCGCCTCAAGACCGACAAGTCGATCATCTCGGACCTGCCGGAGAAGCAGGAGATCAAGGTCTACTGCAACCTGACGGCCGAGCAGGCGTCGCTGTACCGGGCGACCGTGGACGACATGCTCGCGCAGATCGCCGAGGCGGACGAGAAGCAGCGGCGCGGGCTCGTCCTCGCGACGATGGCGAAGCTCAAGCAGGTCTGCAACCATCCGGCGCAGCTCCTCAAGGACGGCTCGCGGCTGCCGGGCCGGTCGGGGAAGCTGGAGCGGCTCGAGGAGATCTGCGCCGAGATCGTCGAGCAGGGCGAGAAGGCGCTCGTGTTCACGCAGTACGCCGAGTTCGGGTCGATGCTCCAGCCGTACCTGGCGGCGCACCTCGAACGCCCCGTCCTGTGGCTGCACGGCGGGACGTCCAAGCAGGCGCGCGACGACCTGGTGCGCCATTTCCAGGACGATCCCGAACCGGCGGTGTTCCTGCTGTCGCTGAAGGCGGCCGGGACGGGCCTGACGCTGACGGCCGCGAACCACGTCGTGCACGTCGACCGCTGGTGGAACCCGGCCGTCGAGGACCAGGCCACCGACCGGGCGTTCCGCATCGGGCAGACCCGCAACGTGCAGGTCCGCAAGTTCATCTGCGCGGGGACGATGGAGGAGCGCGTGGACGAGATGATCGAGCGCAAGAAGGCCCTCGCCGAGTCGATCGTCGGCACCGGCGAGGACTGGCTGACCGAGCTGTCGGTCGCCGAACTGCGGGACGTCCTGCGGCTCGACCCGGGGGCGGTGAGCGGCTGATGGACGTTCCGGGCGACGGGCTCCGGGCCCGCAACCGGCGCGGGTCGATCGGCGAGCGGTGGTGGTCGCGGCGGTTCATCGACCTCGTCGAGTCGTTCGCCGACCAGGGCCGCCTCGCGCGCGGCCGGACGTACGCGCGCAAGGGCAACGTGACGGACCTGAAGGTCGCGGCGTACGAGGTGACCGCGAAGGTGCACGGTTCGGCGCCCGAGCCGTACACGGTGGCGCTCGGCATCGAGGCGATCGACGCGGCGGGCTGGCGGGCGGCCGAGGCGGAGCTGGCGTCCCGCGCGGTGTTCCGGGCGCGGCTCCTCGCGGGCGAGATGCCCCCGGAGATCGAGTGGGTGTTCGCCGAGCTGGGGCTGGCGCTGTTCCCCGGGTCGGCGGCCGACCTGCACCTGATGTGCGACTGCCCCGACTGGGGCGACCCGTGCAAGCACGCGGCGGCCGTCCTCTACCTGCTGGCGGAGGCGTTCGACGACGACCCGTTCCTGATCCTGGAGTGGAACGGGCGGGGGCGGGACGCGCTGCTGGCGGCGCTCCGCCGGGGTGCGGCCACCGAGCCGGACCCGCTGGAGATGGACGACGAGCCGCTGGCGGCGGACGGGTTCTGGACGGCGCCGTCGGGGCTCGCGCGGCTCCGCGAGCGCCGCGCGGCACCGCCCGTCCCGCCCGGGTTCGTGCTGCGGGTCGCGGCGCCGCCGCCGGTCAGGGTGCGGCGCCGCCCGCTCGCGGACGTGCTGGCGCCCGCGTACGAGGCGCTCGCCGGGGAGGACTGAGCCCGCGGGACGCGGCCGGGTCAGGCGCGCCGCAGCGCGCCCGCCTGCCCCGTTTCCGGGACCTCCCAGAAGAGGGTTCCGTCGGCGCGCGGGGTGAGCTTCTGCAAGCCCGCCAGGGCGCACTCGGACCTGGGGGTGAGCAGGCGGCTCGAGTAGACCAGGATGTCGTCCTCGGCGGACACCAGCACGGCCATGGCCTCGCACGGGGCCCGGCCGTCGCCGGAGACAGTGATCTTGACGGCTTCGGTCCCAACGGTGCCGGCGGTCAGCTCGAACCGCTTGCGGGACGGGTCCGGGTCGTTCGCCGTGGGCCGTCCGACGGTCCCCTCCCAGGTCCCCCGGTGCCGCTCGGGGATGTCGCCGCGCCGGGCGGGGGTGAGCACGCCGGAGGCGTCGCCGTCCCGCCAGCGGACGCGCTCCCCTTCGCGGGCGAGGGTGATCTCCGTGCGCTCCGCGCATCCGCCGGGGACCGCGCGGGTCCGGCGGACGTCCAGGCCGACGGTGGGGCCGCCGTACAGCAGCCGTCCCTCGTACTCGCACAGGATGTCCTCGCCGACCGACAGGAGCATGACGACGGGGTCGCCGACCTCGCCCTGCGCGACGGTGAAGCGCCGGATGCGGGACGTGGCGCTCGCGGTGCCGCCCTCCCAGGTGCCGATCAGCTCGCGGGGGATCTCTCCGGGCTCGTCGGGCGTGCCCCCGCCGCTCGCGCTCCTGCCGGTCGCGGTCCCGGACGGCGCCGGGCCGCCGGAGCGCCCGTCCGCGCGCGCGTCGCCGCCGCCGGGGCCTTCGCCCCGCGCGAGGACGAACGCCAGCGCCACCGCGACGACGGCGGCCGCCGCCGCGGCGCCCATCGCGAGGTAGAGCGGCGCCCGCGGGCGCGGCGGCGCGGCCGTGTCGGTCCGCCCGGGCGGCGGGCCCGGCGGCGGACCGGGCGGCGGGCCCGGCGGCGGACCGGGCGGCGGGCCCGGCGGCGGGCCGGGCGGCGGTGCGGGGAGGGCGGGCGCGGCCGGGGCGTGGGGTTCGGCGTGGGGGTCCTCGAAGTCGAGGAGGCGGGCGGCGTGGCGGCCCAGGTCCGCGACGACGGCGGCCGGGAGCCAGGTGTCCCCGGACGGGTCGGCGAGGAGCTCGTCGAGCGCGGGCCGCGCGTCCGGCTCCTTGGCCAGGCAGCGCTCGATCAGGTCGCGGAGGGGCCCGTCGACGCCGTCGAGGTCGGGCGCCTCGAACACGAGCCGGTACAGCCGGACGTCGGCGGCGCCGTCGAACGGGAGCCGTCCGGTCGCGGCGAACGCCAGCACCGCGCCGAGCGAGAAGACGTCGGCCGCCGGGGTGAGCGGCGTGCCGCGCACCTGCTCGGGGGACATGAACCCCGGCGAGCCGACGAGCACGCCCGTCCGGGTGGCGACGTCTCCGTCGCTCGAGCGGGCGATGCCGAAGTCGATGAGCCGGGGCCCGTCGATCGTGACGAGCACGTTCGTCGGTTTCACGTCGCGGTGGATCAGGCCGTGGCCGTGGACGGCCCGCAGCGCCCGCGCGAGCCCGTCGGCCAGGGCGCGGACGGACGCCTCGGGCAGCGGCCCGCGCGCGTCGACGACCTCCCGCAGGCTCGGGCCCGGCACGTAGGCCGTCGCGACCCAGGGCGCGTCGGACTCGGTGTCGGCGTCCAGGACGGCCGCGGTCCAGGCGCCGCCGACCTTGCGGGCGGCGGCGACCTCGTGCCGGAACCGGCGCCGGAACTCGGGATCGCGGGCCAGTTCGGGGTGGACGAGCTTCACCGCGACCATCCGGCCGCGCGCGGACCTGCCGAGGAACACCCGGCCCATCCCGCCCGCGCCCAGCCGGGCGATCAGCCGGTACGCCCCGGCGGCACGCGGGTCATCGGGGCCGAGTGCCTCCACGGCGCACCTTTCGTCCGTTGATCGTCTGCGGGCAGGATAAGGCGCGAGCGGCGCCGGCGCGGAGCCGCGCGGCACGACCTCGGTTCCGATCACTCCGGCCCCTATTCTGTCGTGGGCTGACACGAGCCGGTGGCCGAATCGGGAGTTCGCGCGCATGCCGCGAGGGGTCTTCGAGCGCGGCGAGAAGCCGCCGACGCCGTACGAGCGGCTGAGCGAGACGGACCTGCGCAAGACGGCCGGGTCCGAACTGGACGCCCTGCGCAAGCGGCGAGCGCCTCGCGGCGATCGTCCTGTGACCTGGGCGGCCGCCACCGCAGGCACTAGCCGTAGTTGCGGCCCGTGCAGCCGACCTCCCCCGCGATCGTCGCGCAGACGCCGAGCAGGCCGACGACGTCGGCGTAGTCGTCCGTCGTGAGCTCGGTGGTGCGCGGGCCGGCGAGGCGGACGCCCGGGATGACCGCGCACGACTGCGCGATCGCCGTCGCGTTCCACTCGACCGCGAGGGTGTAGGGCGCGGGGACGGTGAGCTGCGGCCACCGTTCGTCCCGCAGTGAGCGCAGCGCGGTCTCGTAGATGCGCTCCTGCGCGCGCGCCGGCGGGATCAGTTCGGCGGCGTACCGGTCGAGGCCCCGCTTGACGGCGACGGTCGGGACGGCGCCGAGGACGTCCCGCGCCTCGGCGCACGCGGCCTCGTCCCCGGCGACGAGGCCGATCGGGACGCCGAGGGAGCCCGCGTACCCGGCCATCAGCCGGATCTCGCCCGCGATCTCCCCGTTGAGGTAGAGGTTCTGGATCTCCCGGCCCATCCACGTGTGGTTGAGGACGCCCCGTTCCGCCCCGGCCCGCGCGTGGTACCCGACGTAGAGCGCGACGTCGAAGCCCGCGTCGAGGCCCTCGCCCATGCGCATGGGCTTGTAGGGGCCCCGGACGAGCGTGCACCGCTCGTCGATGAGGTCGGCGCGCAGGTTGCGGCCGCCGCCGTGCGCGTCGGTGACGACGACGCTCTCGGCCCCGGCGTCGAACGCGGCGCGGACCGCGGCGTTGGCGTCGCCGGTCATCAGCTCGCAGCCGCGCTCGTAGCCGCGCCCGCCCGCGCGCATCTCCTCGGGGTCGGTGAGCCCCGAGACGCCCTCCATGTCGACCGAAACGAAGACCTTCATGACCGCCATGGTGCCCCGGCCGGGCGATCCGCGCACGCGCCCCGAACGGGCGGCCGTCCGCTTCCCGCTGCCGGACCCGGCGTTTCGCCTGCACACGGCGCTGTACGAAGCACGACCGCGCCCCTGCCCCTCGCACTAGTGCGATGGAATGTAGTACTTCTGCTATCTTCTGCAGCAGAAGCACGGCATTTGATCCGAGGTCCACTATGGAGGGGGACGGATGAGCGAGCCGGTGGTGCGGGCCCGCGACCTGCGCATGACGTACGGGCGCACGGAGGTCCTGCGCGGGGTCGACCTGGACGTCGCGGCGGGCGAGGTCGTGACGCTGCTCGGGCCGAACGGGGCGGGCAAGACGACGACCATCGAGATCCTCGAAGGGTTCCGGCTGCGGTCGTCCGGCGACGTCCGGGTGCTCGGGACCGACCCCGGGACGGGCGGCAACGCGTGGCGGGCGCGGCTCGGGATCGTCCTGCAGAACTGGCGGGACCATTCGCGCTGGGGCGCCCGGGAGCTGCTCGCGCACGTCGCGTCGCTGTACGAGCGGCCGCGCGACCCCGACGAGCTGCTGGAAATCATGGGCCTGACCGGGCAGGCCGGGCAGACGGTCTCCCGGCTGTCGGGCGGGCAGCGCCGCCGGCTGGACGTCGCGCTCGGCATCGTCGGCCGCCCCGAGCTGCTCTTCCTGGACGAGCCGACGACCGGGTTCGACCCGCAGGCGCGCCGCGAGTTCCACGAGCTGGTCGAGCGGCTCGCGCGGGACGAGGGCATGGCGGTGCTGCTCACCACGCACGACCTCGCGGAGGCCGAGCGGCTCGCCGACCGGATCGCGGTCCTGGTCGGCGGCGAGGTCAGGGCGTGCGGGACGCCGGCGAGCCTGGCGGCGACCGCGCGGGCGTCGTCGGAGGTCCGCTGGATCGAGGGCGGCGAGCTCCGCGGCGAGCGGACGTCCGACCCGTCGCGGCTCGCGTTCGAGCTGCACCGCAGGTTCGGCGGTCCGGTGCCGGGACTGGAGGTCCGGCGGGCGTCCCTGGAGGACACCTACCTCGGCCTGGTCGCGGGCGGCGGGGACGGCGGGCGATTCACCATCGAGGAGAGCGGGAGGGCGGCGTGAACACCCGGGTCGCGAAGATCGGGCTCCGCCGGGGGCGGGCCGAGTACATGCAGTTCCTGCGCAGCCGGCAGGAGTTCGCCAGCGCGATGATCGGGACGGTCGGCGTCTACCTGGCGCTCGTCCTGTGGCAGGGCGGGCACGACGTGGAGGGCGCGGCGGGCGCGTCGCAGGCCGTGCTGATGACGGCCGGGTTCATCGCGTTCGCGGTGTACACGGCGGGGCTGCTGAACCTCCCGATGTCGATCGCGGCGGACCGCGAGGAGGGGACGCTGCTGCGGATGCGGACGGTCCCGAACGGCATCCCCGCGTACCTGGTCGGGCGCGCGGTGTACGTCCTCGCGCAGATCGCGACGTACGTCGTGCTGATGCTCGCCGCGGGCGCCGCGTTCGGCGGGCTCGACCTGCCCACCGCCGCCGGCGACTGGGTGACGCTGGCGTGGGTGCTCGTCCTCGGCACGCTGTCGGTCGTCCCGCTCGGCGCCGCGCTCGGCGCGCTGCTACCGGGCTCGCGCAACGCGGCCGGCATCCTGTCGCTGCCGATGATGGGCCTGATGCTCGTCTCGGGCGTGATGTTCCCGGTGACGGCGATGCCAGAGCCCGTCCAGTGGGTCGCGCAGGCGTTCCCGCTGTACTGGCAGGGGCTCGGGCTGCGGTCGGTGTTCCTGCCCGACGCGATGCTCGCCGCCGAGATCGGCGGGAGCTGGCGCCTCGCGGAGGCCGCGGCGGTGCTGGGCGCCTGGTCGCTGCTCGGGCTCCTGCTCGCGCCCGTCCTGCTGCTGCGCGCCGCGCGCCGCGAGTCGGGGACGCGGCTGGCGCGGGCCCAGGAGAGGCGCGCCGCGCAGGGCGCGCTCTGAGCGGGTTTGCGGGAGACTGGGGCGGTGGCAGGGGACAAGGAGACCGTCTACAACCGGATCGCGGTGCTGCGCGCCGAGCGGGGCGTGTCGCGCCGCGATCTGGCGAAGGCACTGGGCGTCCACTACCAGACGGTCGGGTACCTGGAGCGCGGCGAGTACAGCCCCAGCCTGCACCTCGCGCTGCGGATCGCGGAATTCTTCGAGGTGCCGGTGGAGGTCGTATTCTCGCTGGCGCCGTTCCCGAGGCTGGGGAGCGCCGGGTGAAGGAGGCGAGAGTGCGGCGGTTGGCCGAACGCTGGGCGAGGACCCAGGAGCAGGGGCTCGAGGAAGACCGCCTGCGGTCCTGGCACCGGACCCGGACGCGCCGGCGCGTCACCGCCGCGGCGGGAGGGCTGGGGCTGGCGATGCCGTGGGCCGGGACGGTCGTGTCGTGGCACCTGGCGCCCAGCGACACCGCCATGTACTGGACGATCGGCCTGTTCATCGGCTACGTCGTGATCGTGGTGCCGGTGTACGGCGCGCTGAACATCGCCACCCGCGGGACGACCTCGCTGGCCGAGGACCGGCTCGACGAGCGGCAGGTCGCCGACCGGCTCCGCGCGTACACGATCGCGCACCGGGCGATGCTCCTGCTGCTGGTCGTCCTCATGCTCGCGGTGCTGGCCGTCGAGGGCGACCGCGACACGTTCATCCCGATGGCCGCGATCGTCACCGGCGTCGTGGCGCTGTTCAGCACGCACCTGGCGCTGCCCGTCCTCGTCGCCGGCTGGCGGCTGCCCGACCCGCCGCCCGACGACGAGGACGAGGACGGCGAGGACGACGACGGCGAGCACGGCGAGCAGGGGCCCGGCGGGCCCGGCGGCGGGGGCCGCTAGCGCAGGTCGCCGTTCGTCATGCCGTGCGGCGCGGGCGGCAGCGCGACCAGCCCCGGCTCGGCCCGTCCCGACAGCCGCGGATGGCTCGGCACGACGCGGACGCTGTAGCCGAACGCGCCGCTGCGGGCGAGCGGGATCTCCCCCGCGTACCGGAGCCGCCCGCCGTCGGCCTTCTCCGCGCCGCCGAGCTCCAGGTAGGCCGGGTCGACGAGCGTGTCGGACGCGTCGACCCGCCCGTAGGCGACCTCGACGGCGACGTCGCCGGGGTCGAGCCCGCCGAGGTCGACCACGACCCGGACCGGCAGCCGCGCGCCGACGTGCGGGCTCTCGTCCCCGCCGCCGTCGACGTGCTCGACGGTGACGCCCGGCCACGCCCGCGCGACCCGCCGCTTCCACGCGGCCAGCTCGCGGGCGCCCGCGTACCCGTCGGCGGCCATCGCGCGCGCCGACCCCGCCGCCGGGGTGTAGTACCGCTCGACGTAGTCGCGGACCATCCGGGTCGCGAGGACCTTCGGGCCGAGGGTCGCGATGGTGTGCTTGACCATCTCCAGCCAGCGGCGCGGCAGCCCGGCGGAGTCGCGGTCGTAGAACGTGACGGCGACGTGGTCCTCGATCAGCTCGTACAGCGCGGCGGCCTCCAGGTCGTCGCGCCGGTCCGGGGCGGCGAGGCCGTCGGCGGACGGGATCGACCAGCCGTTCTGCCCGTCGTACCACTCGTCCCACCAGCCGTCCCGCACCGACAGGTTCAGCGCGCCGTTCAGCGCGGCCTTCATCCCGGACGTGCCGCACGCCTCCAGCGGGCGCAGCGGGTTGTTCATCCACACGTCGCAGCCCTGCACGAGGAGGCGTCCGAGGTCCATGTCGTAGTCGGGCAGGAACACGATGCGGTGCCGGACGTCCTCGGCGTCGGCGAACCGGACGATCTCCTGGATGAGCCGCTTGCCGCCCTCGTCGGCCGGGTGCGCCTTCCCGGCGATGACGATCTGCACGGGGCGCCGCGGGTCCAGCAGGATGCGGCGGAGCCGGGCGGGGTCGCGCATCATCAGCGTGAGCCGCTTGTAGGACGGGACGCGCCGCGCGAACCCGATCGTCAGGACGTCGGGGTCGAGGGCGTCGTCGGTCCAGGACGTCTCGGCCTCGCTCGCGCCGCGCTGCCGCCACGACTCGCGCAGCCGCCGCCGCGCGTCCGCGACGAGGCGGCGGCGCAGCAGGCCCCGCACCCGCCACAGCTCGGTGCCCGGGCGGGACAGGATCTCCTCCCAGCCGCTGCCGGTCTCCACGAGCGACGGGATCTCGCGGGCGGCGAGCTCCTGGATCTCGCGGGCCACCCAGGTGCCCGCGTGGACGCCGTTGGTGATCGACCCGATCGGCACCTCGGCGGTGTCGAACCCGCCCCACAGGCCGCCGAACATCTCCCGGCTGACCCGCCCGTGCAGCTCGCTGACGCCGTTGACGCGCTGCGCGAGCCGCATGCCCATGACGGCCATGTTGAACACGGTCCGGTCGCCGCCCGGGTAGTCCTCGGCGCCGAGCGCGAGGATCCGGTCGACGGGCACCGCCGGTTCCTCGTTCGCCCCGCCGAAGTACCGTCCGACCAGTTCGCGCGGGAACCGGTCGATGCCCGCGGGGACGGGCGTGTGGGTGGTGAACACGGTGCCCGCGCGGGCCGCCTCCAGGGCCTCGTCGAAGGCGAGGCCGTGCTCGGCGACCAGCTCCCGGATGCGTTCCAGGCCGAGGAACCCGGCGTGGCCCTCGTTCGTGTGGAACACCTCGGGGGCCGCGTGCCCGGTGATGCGGCAGTACGCGCGGATCGCGCGGACCCCGCCGATGCCGAGCAGCATCTCCTGCAGCAGCCGGTGGTCGCCGCCGCCCCCGTACAGCCGGTCGGTGACGTCCCGGGCGGACGGCTCGTTCTCCTCGACGTCGGAGTCCAGCAGGAGTTGCGGGACGCGGCCGACGCGGGCGAGCCACACCTGCGCGTGCAGCGGCCCGCCCTTGGGCAGCCCGATGCGGACCCGCACCGGCGAGCCGTCCTTCTCGCGCAGCAGGGTGAGCGGCAGCCCGTTCGGGTCGATCGGCGGGTACCGCTCGAGCTGCCAGCCGTCCGGCGACAGCGACTGCGAGAAGTACCCGTGCCGGTACAGCAGGCCGACCCCGATGATCGGGACGCCGAGGTCGCTGGCGGTCTTCAGGTGGTCGCCCGCCAGGATGCCGAGGCCGCCCGAGTACTGCGGCAGCGCCGCGGTGATGCCGTACTCCGGCGAGAAGTACGCGATGGACGACGGCACGCCGGGCCGCGACTGGTACCAGCGGGGCGCCGTCAGGTACTCGCGCAGCTCCTCGGCGGCGTCCCGGAGGCGGCGCAGGAACCGGCGGTCCTCGGCGAGGCGGTCCAGCCGCTCCGGGGACACCTCGCCGAGCAGCCGGACGGGGTCGTGGTCGACGGCCTTCCACAGCGCGGGATCCACGGCCCGGAACAGGTCGAGCGTCTCGTGGTGCCAGGACCAGCGCAGGTTGAGGACGAGTTCCTCGAGCTGCGTCAGCGGCTCGGGAAGGACGGTGCGGACGGTGAAGCGTCGTATCGCCTTCACGGGTTCCTCCAGGAGATGCCCCGGCCTCCGGACCGGGGAGGAATCCGGACTCCGCGAAGGGGCGTCCGGCCGAAGCCCGAACACCCCGGGTGCGCGCGGTTCCTCAACGAACGGCTCCGTTTCTGCTTCTTCCGGTCTCGAGACGAAACCCGATCATCACCCAGCGTAGCCACAAGGTTCCGCGGCGCGGACGTCACCCGCCGTCACGGTATGCGGACGTCCGGCCGCGGCACGATCGGCGCGAGGCGACCATCCCCTAACCGGATCGCGCCCTTCCTAACGTATGCGTCGAGTGGCGGATCACTTACCCAAAGTTACACAAAGCTACAGGGCGGTAAGCCCGCACTCGCGGGCATGGACGTTTCGATGGCCTCGCACGGGTAGGGGATGCCACATGCACGTCGAGTCCGGAACGTCCCATATGACCGCTTTTCCGGGGCTCGGGTCTCCGGGGATCGGCCGTATACCGATCATGGACGTGGAGCCGGTGGTGGGGTGCGGCCGGTGGCCCGCCAAGGCAGTGGTGGGCGAGACGTTCGAGGTGTCGGCGACGGTGTTCCGCGAGGGGCACGAGATGCTGGGCGCGGCGGTGG
>NZ_QHJN01000160.1:0-18112 GCF_003947565.1 Actinomadura sp. WAC 06369
CGGTGGTTATGGCGAGAGGGAAACACCCGGTCCCATTCCGAACCCGGTAGTTAAGCCTTTCAGCGCCGATGGTACTGCATGGGAGACTGTGTGGGAGAGTAGGACGCCGCCGGACATTTTTTGTGGGGAGGCCCCGCCGTTTACGGCGGGGCCTTTCTCATTTCCGGATGGTCTCCGGCATCCCTTGGTCGGTCCCTGCGTGGTGCAGGCGGGCGGCAGTGACGAAGAGGCCGAGAGCGACGAGGCCGGCGGCTCCGGCGACGGTGGGGAGCGGGCCGGGACCGGCGGCGTCCAGCACGGCGCCACCGACACCTCCGCCCACCGCGACGCCGATGTACGTGCCGGACGTGTTGAGCGCCAGGGCCTGCGTGGCGACGGGACCCGCCAGCAGGTGAAGCCTCGCCTGGACGGCCGGGGAGTTCCAGAACGCCGCGCCGCCCCACACCGTCACGATGCCGAGAAGCAGCACGACCGGTACGGGGCGCAGCGGCCACAGAGCGACCAGCGCCGCCATGGTCGCGACGAACGCCCCTACACCGGCGGCGAGGGTGCGGTCGGGACCCCAGGCGTCGGTCGCGCGTCCGCCCGCCCAGATGCCGACCATGCCCGCCAGGCCGGAGACGGCGAACAGGACGCCGCGGTCGGTGACGTCGGCGTCCGCGAGGGCGGCGGTGAACGGTGCCAGGTACGTCAGCAGCATCATCGAGCCGAACATCAGCACGACGTTCGCCGCCAGCCCCATGGAGATGGCGGGACGGGCGAGGACGGCGATCTGGTCGCGCACCGGCAGGGCGTTCTGCTCGCCGGCGGCGCGGGGCAGCGCGGTCGCGAACGCGAGAGCGACGAGCGCGCCCGCGGCGGCCATCAGCGCGAACGTCGCGCGCCAGCCGAACGCTCCTCCGATCCAGGCACCGGCGGGTACACCGAACGCGATCGCTCCGGTGACGCCGAACGCGACGGCGGCGACGGCGCGTCCCGTGCGTCCAGGGGCGGCGAGGCGCGCGGCGGTCGCGAAGAGCGCGGGCGTCGCGGCCGCGGCGGACAGCGCCGCCGCGACCCGCAGCGCCATCAGCGCCGGGAAAGACGGGCTGAACGCGGCGCCGAGATTCGCGGCGGTGAAGACGAGCGCCGCCGCGACCAGGACGGTCCGGCGGGGAAGCCGGGCGGTGGCGACGGCGGCGAGCGGCGCGGCGACCGCAACGGTCATGGAGAAGACGGTGACGAGCTGCCCGGCCGTTCCCTCGCTGACATCGAGGGAACGGGCGATCTCGGGCAGGACTCCTGCGATGACGTAGTCATCGGTGTAGAAGACGAGCGCTCCCGTCGCGAGCGCGAGCAACCAGCGGGGCACGGCGGTCCTAGGTGGGAGACGAAAGGATCTCGGCTCCTCAACCTAGGGAACGGTCCAGCCTCGCCGCCAAGCCTTTTCGGGACGCCCCGGACCGGTGCCCCCGCCCCGCCGCTACTCAGTCCGTGGGTTGCGTCGTCCTCACGTACTGCCGCCGCTTCGCGTCCCGGACCACGACGCCGAGGCGGGCCAGCTCCCTGCGGAGCTCCTGGACGTCGTCGGCGTCCGGCCCCTTCTCCTTCAGCGGCTCCGCGCGGGCCATGAGGACGGCGTTCGCGCCCTCCGGCAGGCCGGAAAGACCGGGGACCCAGCGGCGGAACTCGTCCCGGTGCGGATCGCTGCCGGCCCAGACGTAACCGTGCGCGGTGAAGGCGCCGGCGACGCCATCGAAGTCGAGGCCGCACTCCTCGCGGAAGAGTTCCGCGCCGCTGTGACCGAGGATGACGAGGTGCTTGCCGTCCCGGAAGGCCGACGCGACGTCCGCGCGGGCGAACTCGTGGTCGCGGCCCTTGCGGTTGAGCATGACCCGGTCGTCCACGAGGCGGAGCGTCAGCTGCTCGAAGTGGGCGATGAAGCCGATGGCCAGGCCCGCGAGGGCACCGGCGGTGATGAGCCACGGGGACGGGATGGAGGCGACCAGTTCGGCCGGACCCTGCATCGGCGCCCAGGGGAGTTTCACCAGCCAGTCGGCCAGGGGACCGACGAGAAAGCCGAGCCCCGCTCCGACGAGCGCGCAGACGACGTAGACGCACGCGGTGCGCCACGCCGGCTCGCTCAGGACGGTCTCCCGGCCCTTGCCCGGGGCCTGCTCGGTACTCTTCCGCACGCCTGTTCCTCCTCTGCTTGTTTCCGACCCTGGAAGGTTCGCGTTCCGAGGCATTGGCCCGCGACGGACTTAGGGCGAGTTCGGTACCGACCAAGGTCGACCGCAGGTTGACCTCAAGTTCGGTCGAGGTCCTAGCGTGGGGCTCGTTCGAGGAACAGGGAGGATCACCATGAAGGTCGTCGCCGCCGCCGAGCCGGGCGGGCCGGAGGTGCTGCGGATCTCGGAGGCGCCGACGCCGCACGCCGGGCCGGGGGACGTGCGGGTGCGGGTGCGGGCGGCGGGCGTCCAGCCGATCGACCTGGCGGTCCGCGCGGGGTACACGCCGCCGGGCGCCGCGCCCGATCCGGTGCCGGGGAACGAGTTCGCGGGCGTGGTGGACGAGGTCGGCGACGGGGCCGCCGGTGTCGCGGTGGGCGACGAGGTGCTGGGCTTCTCGATGCTCGGCTGCTACGCGGAGTTCGTCGTCGTCCCCGCGGCGCAGGTCACCCGCAAGCCGGCCGCGATGCCGTGGGAGGTCGCGGGCGGGTTCTCCGCGGCGGTGATGACGCCGCACATCGCGCTCGAGGACCTGGGCGTCGGTGCGGGGGACACGCTGCTGGTGCACGCCGCCGCCGGGGGCGTCGGTGCCGTCGCCGTCCAGCTCGCCCGGATCGCGGGGGCCGCGGTCGTCGGGACGGCGAGCGAGGGCAACCACGACTACCTGCGGGCGCTCGGCGCGACCCCCGTCCGGTACGGGGACGGGCTCGCGGACCGGGTGCGCGCGGCGGCGCCCGGCGGGGTGGACGCGGCGCTCGACGGTGCGGGCGGCGACGCGCTCGCGGTGTCGCTCGAGCTCGTGAAGGATCCCGGGCGCATCGTCACCCTCGTGGAGCACGGCCGCGCCGCGGAACTCGGGGTGCGGCTCGTGTCGAGGGAGAAGCGGACGATCGCGCGCGTCGCCGAGGCCGTCCGGTACTACGAGGAGGGCCGGCTCGACCTGCACGTGCGGGGAGCCCACTCGTGGACGCGGGCCGCCGACGCGCACCGGCAGGTCGCGACCGGGCACGGGCGCGGCAAGACGGTCCTGGTCATGGACTGAGCGGACGGACGTCCGCCACGTCGAGCGCGGCGAGGGACCACCGACCGGCCGGGAGGGGATCGGGCTTCGCGGGCTCGCCGTTGATGTCGGCGATGAGCGTCCAGTACCGGGGGAAGCGGTCGTCGGCGCCGTCGCGGAGGCGTTCGGCGGGCCGGCGGCGGAGCCAGGGCCCGTCGCGGCGGCCATGGGCGGCGGCGAACGCGGCGGAGGTTTGTGCGGCGGTGGCCCGCGCGGCGTCCGGGGTCCGGCGGCCCGTGCGGCGTCCGGGGCGCGCCGTGCCCCCGCAGGACGGCGGTGACGACGCGCAGGTCGGCGGAGGTGAGGGGCGGCACGACGAGCCGCCGGTCGTCCATCGTGCGGCCGCCGCCGGGCAGAAGGACGATCGCGGGGCCGGAGCCGCCGTGGCCGCGGACGGCGAGCCCGGCCCCGCCGGACGGCGCGACGCCGACGACCCTCGGGTCTCGAGCCGCTTGAGGGGCAAGCCCGGCGGACCCGCCGGTCCGGGGCGCGTGCCGGGGGCCGGGAACGGCGCGCCGGTCCCGGGGGGTCAGCGGCGGTAGGAGTCCAGGAACGTGCCGATGCGGTTGATCGACTCCTCCAGGTCGTCGGCGTACTGGAGCGTGACGACGCGGAAGTGGTCGGTGGTCGGCCAGTTGAAGCCCGTTCCCTGGACGACGAGGAGCTTCTGCTGCTCGAGCAGGTCGAGCGCGAAGCGCATGTCGTCCTCGATCGGGTACATCTCGGGGTCGAGGCGGGGGAAGACGTACAGGGCGCCCTTCGGCTGGACGCACGACACGCCGGGCAGGTCGTTGAGCAGCTTCCAGGCGCGGTCGCGCTGCTCGCCGAGGCGGCCGGTGGGCAGCACCAGGTCGTCGATGCTCTGGTAGCCGCCGAGCGCGGCCTGGATGGCGTGCTGGCCGGGGACGTTCGGGCACAGCCGCATGTTCGCGAGGATGTCGAGGCCCTCGATGTAGGACTCGGCGTGCTCCTTCGGGCCGGACAGCACGACCCAGCCGGAGCGGAAACCGGCGACCCGGTAGTTCTTGGACAGGCCGCCGAAGGTGAGGCACAGCAGGTCGGGGGCCAGCGACGCGATCGGGACGTGCTCGGTGTCGTCGTACAGGATCCGGTCGTAGATCTCGTCGGCGAAGACGATCAGGTTGTGCCGCCGGGCGATCTCGGCGATGCGGGTCAGCACCTCGCGCGGGTAGACGGCGCCGGTCGGGTTGTTCGGGTTGATCAGGACGATCGCCCGGGTCCGCTCGGTGACCTTCGCCTCGATGTCGTCGGTGTCTGGCGCCCAGTCGGCGTCCTCGTCGCACAGGTAGTGGACGGGCGTGCCGCCGCACAGCGACGCGGACGCCGTCCACAGCGGGTAGTCGGGGGCGGGGATGAGGACCTCGTCGCCGTTGTTGAGCAGCGCCTGCAGGGTCATCACGATCAGTTCGGACACGCCGTTGCCGAGGTAGACGTCCTCGACGTCGACGCCGCCGACACCGTTCTCCTCGAACCGCTGCACGACGGCGCGGCGGGCGGGGAGGATGCCCTTGGAGTCGCTGTAGCCGTGCGCCTCCGGCAGGTTGCGGATCATGTCCTGGAGCAGTTCCGGCGGCGCCTCGAAACCGAACGGGGCGGGGTTGCCGATGTTCAGCTTGAGGATGCGGTGCCCCTGGGCCTCGAGCTGCTTGGCGCGCTTGAGGACCGGCCCCCGGATGTCGTAACAGACGTTGCTCAGTTTGCCCGACTGGTTGACCTGCATGGACACACCATATCCGCGCGGGGGCCGGGTATTCGCACGGCGGGGTGACGCACCCGGCGCGCGCCGTCACGCCGGGCGACCGTCCGGTAGCGGGTCAGGGCGCGGCGACGGCGGTCAGGACGGCGGCGCGTGCGGCGCGGCGCGCCGGGCGGACCGCGGCGAGCGTCCCGGCGGCGGCGCCGCCGAGCGCGATCACCGCCAGCGGCACCGGCTGCGGCGCGAACGGGTTGCCGAGGGCGCCGCCGACGCCCCAGCCGAGGAACACCCCGACCAGGAGCCCGCCGGCCGTGCCGAACAGCGCGACGATCACCGATTCCCAGCGGACGATCGACCTGACCTGGGCGCGGGTCGCGCCGACCGCGCGCAGCAGGCCGAGCTCCCGGGTCCGCTCGTGCACCGCCAGCGACAGCGTGTTCGCGATGCCGAGCAGCGCCACCACGATCGCGAGGCCCAGCATCCCGTAGATCACCGGGAGGAAGGCGCGCTGCCGCTCGGTCCGGGACGCGACGAACTCGTCGCGCGTCCGCACGTCCGGCGCCCCGTACCGGGCCGCGAGCGCGGTGAGGGCGCGGCGGGCGTCCGCCGGGGGGACGCCGGGCGCGACGGCGACGAACGCCGTGCGGGCGAGCGGCCGCCCGCCGTGCGCCTCCCACACGGCGCGGGGGACGAGGTGGTCGCCCGCGAGGTCGGTGGCGGCGTAGACGGCCCCGACGGTGAGGGTCCGCGAGGCGCCGTCGGCGAACGTCACCGGGACCCGGGAGCCGGTCCGCCAGCCCCGCTCCCGCGCGGCGGCCTCCGACACGGCGAACGTCCGCGGGTCCGCGAGGGCGCCCTGCACGACGTCCAGGTCCAGGACGCGGCGGAGCGCGGACGGGTCGGCGACGCTCACGGTCGCGACCTCCCCGGCCATCCGGACGGTGCCGGTGCCGAGCCCCGCGACGGCGCCGGTCTGGGGGAGCGCGTCCGCCTCCTCGACGAACCGGGTGTCGAACCCGCCGGTCTCGTTGCCGCCCGCGTCGACGACGAACCGGCCCGTGAACGACCCGGCGACGCCGCGTTCGAGGGACGCGCCCAGCGAGCCGACGAACACGGTGCAGAAGCTCACGACCCCGACGCCGATCATCAGCGCGGTCGCGGCGCCGGCCGTCCGCCGGGGGCTGCGGCACGCGTTGGCGCGGGCGAACGCGCCCGGGACGCCGCGCAGCCGCGCCGCCGGGCCGCCGACGGCCGCCGCGGCCGGGCGGACCCCCACCGGCCCCAGCACCACCAGCGCGAGGACGAACAGCAGCGCGCCGGCGCCCGCGAGGGGCGTCCGCCCGGCGACCGCGCCGGTCACGACCGCGCCCGCGGCGACCGTCGCGAACACGCCGCCGATGATCGCGCGCGCTTCCGCGGGGCCGCCGGGCTCGGCCGCCGCGTCCCGCAGCGCGGTCAGGGGCGCCGTCCGGGACGCGCGCAGCGCGGGGCCGAGCGCGGCGGCGAGGGTCACCAGGACCCCCACCGGCACCGCGATGAGCGGTGTGGTCGCCGAGACGGCCAGGCTCTCCATCGCGATCCCGATGCGGAACTCGGCGAACACCCGCCGCAGCAGCGCCGCGAACCCGACGCCGCCCGCCAGCCCGGCGGCCGTGGCGACGGTACCGACCGCGAGGGCCTCGGCGCCGACGAGGGCGAGCACCTGCCGCCGGTCCGCGCCGAGCACGCGCAGCAGCGCCGACTCGCGGGTCCGCTGCGCCACGGTGATCGCGAACGTGTTGTGGATGGTGAACGCCGCGACGAGCAGCGCGACGCCGCCGAACGCGGCGATTACGACGCGGAACGTGCCGAGCATGCCGCTCTCGACGTCGCCGAGGCTCTCCGCGGCGGCCGCGTCGGCGGTGACGGCCTCCGCCCCGGCGGGCAGGACCGCGCCCACGCGCGCGGCCAGTTCCGCGGGGCCGGTGCCGTCGGCCGCGCGGATCCGGACGGCGGCGATCCGGTCGGGGGACGCGGCGACGTGCCGGCGCGCGCCCTCCAGCGTGAACGCGGTGAACGCCGACTCCCCGAACGCCTTCTCGTCGCCGAACGTGCTGATCCCGACGATCGTCACCGGGACCCGGCGCGGCGTGAGGACGGCCGTCCGGTCCCCGACGCGCAGCCCGCCCAGCTCGGCGGTCAGCCGGTTCACGACGACCTCGTCCGGCGCGCGGGGCGCGCGGCCCTCGGCCACCCGGTACGGGTTGAGCGCGGGGTCGGTGATCCAGTTCCCGGCGTCGCGCGGGCCGCGGGTCTCGACCACCCGGCCGTCCGCGCCGAGGACCTGCCCGGACCCCTGGACGAGCGGCGCCGCGTGCGCGACGCCGTCCACGGCCCGCACCCGGTCGAGGGCCGCCGCGTCGATCTCGCCGCGCGAGCCCCACGGGGAGTCGCTCACGTCCGTCGCGTTCCGCACCACGACGTCCGTCCGGCCGTAGGAGCCGGAGTAGGAGGAGTCGAGGCTGCTCGCGAGGGTGTCGCCGAGGACGAGCGTCCCGGTGAGGAACGCGACGCCGAGGAACACCGCGGTCAGCGCGCCCGCCAGGCGGCGCCGGCGGGCCCGGATCTCCTTGAGCGCGAGCCCGATCACGGCCGTCCTCCCGGTTCCCGCATCCGGTCGAGGACGCGGCCCTCGGTCGGGGCGTCCATGACGTCGGCGATCCTGCCGTCGGCCAGGAACACGACCGCGTCGGCGTGCGCCGCGGCGGCCGGGTCGTGGGTGACCATCGCGACGGTCTGCCCGAGGTCGTCGACGGCGCCGCGCAGCAGCGCCGGCACCTCGGCGCCGCTGCGGGAGTCGAGGTTGCCGGTCGGCTCGTCCGCGAACACGATGTCCGGGCGGGTGACGAGCGCGCGGGCCAGCGCGACCCGCTGCCGCTGCCCGCCCGACAGCTCCGCCGGCCGGTGCGCGAGCCGGTCGCCGAGCCGGTCGCCGAGCCGCAGGACGCGGACGACCGTGTCGAACCACGCGGTGTCGGGCGCCCGTCCGGCCAGCGTCACCGGCAGGACGATGTTGTCGTGCGCGGTCAGCGCCGGGAGCAGGTTGAACGCCTGGAACACGAACCCGATGCGTTCGCGCCGGAGCCGGGTGAGGCGCCGGTCGGACAGCGTCCCGAGCTCCTCGTCGCCCACGAACACCCGGCCGGACGTCGCGTCCTCCAGCCCGGCGGCGCAGTGCAGCAGCGTGGACTTCCCCGCACCGGACGGCCCCATGATCGCGGTGAACCGCCCGGCCGGGAACACCGCGCTGACGTCGTCGAGGGCCCGGACCGCCATCGGCCCGGACCCGTGCACCTTGGTGAGGCGCTCGGTGTGCGCGCCGCCGGAGCGACCGCGCGGGGACGCCCCGGACGCCGTCCGCGCCGCTGCTGATCCGCTCATGCGGTGATGCTCCCGGCCGGAGGGCCGGTACGTCGTCGGGCCCGGAGATGCATCGCCGCTGCGCCCTGCGGAGCACGCGCCGCCGTCCGGCTACGCCTTCCGGTGTACGGGCGGCCGGCGCCGCGGCGGGCGGGGCCCGGCGACCTGCGCGAAGATCAATAAGACGCGACGTCCAATTGTGATGCGGGCAACATACATGCAGGCTTGATTGCTTGTTAGTGCGCTCGTACGGTCGAGGCGTGTCAGTAAGCGCGCGGCGACGGAACCCCCCGGAACGCCGCCACGGCCGCGGCCGCCGCACCCAGGAGGAGCGCCGGTCGCGGACCCGGGCGCGGCTCCTGGAGGCGACCATGGAGTGCCTCGTCGATCTCGGCTGGTCCCGGACGTCCACCACCGAGGTCGCGCGCCGCGCGGGCGTCTCGCGCGGCGCCCAGCAGCACCACTACCCGACGAAGATGGTCCTCGTCGCGGCGGCGCTGGAGCACCTGCTGGAGGCGCAGCGGCTGGCGTACGAGACGGCCTTCGCGGTGCTGCCCGCCGAGCGCCGCAATGTCGAGGGCGCCCTCGACCTGCTCTGGCAGGTGTTCCGCGGCCGCCCGGCCAAGGCCCTCACCGAGCTGGCCGTCGCGGCCCGCACCGACGACGAGCTGCGCCCCCTCTGCCAGGACCTCAACGAGCGGGTCCTGCAGGTCATCCTCGAGACCTTCGAGCGCCTCTTCCCCGCGAACACGCTGCCCGCCGACTTCGTCCCGACGATGCTGCGCGGCCTGTTCGCGATGTTCATCGGCCTGTCCATCCAGAACGCGCTGGACGACGACGCGGACGGCCACCAGGCCGCCGTGCTGCGCCAGATCAAGGACGTCGCCCGGCTCATCGTGCCGGAACCCGGAGCCCCCGAGGCCGGCGCGTCACCCCCCAGGGAGCGCACCATGCCCGAAGCCCCCACCGACCTCGCCGCCGAAGTGCGCGAGCAGGTCAAGGACAGGAAGTCCTACCTCGGCGTCATCGACCGCCTGAACAAGGCGTCCGTGGACAAGCACTGGGAGGCGTACGCCGACATCCCGTGGGACGACCCCGACTTCGCGATCGACAAGAACGACCCGCGCTGGACCCTGCCGGAGTTCGACCGGCTCGGCGCGACCGAGTGGTACCGCTCGCAGCCGCCCGAGATCCGGGCGCAGATCGGGCTGTGGCGGGTCGCGACCGCGATGAAGATCGGCCTGCAGTTCGAGAACCTGCTCAAGCGCGGGCTGCTCAACTACGCGTACTGGCTGCCGAACGGGCGGCCCGAATTCCGGTACGTATACCATGAGACGACCGAGGAATGCCACCACGGCATGATGTTCCAGGAGTTCGTGAACCGGACGAAGTTGCCGATCCGCGGCATGCCGAAGTCGCTGACGTTCGTCGCGCAGGCCGCGCCGTGGATCCCGCTGATCAGCACGGAGATGTTCTTCGTGTTCGTGCTCGGCGGCGAGGACCCCATCGACTACGTGCAGCGCCGGTCGCTCAAGAACGGGCACATCAAGCACCCGCTCGAAGAGACGATCATGAAGATCCACATCGCGGAGGAGGCCCGGCACATCTCCTTCGCCCGGCACTACCTCAAGCACCGGGTCCCGCGCATGCACCCGGTGCGCCGCCGGGTCCTCGGGCTGTTCACCCCGGTCGTCCTCGGCGTGATGGCGCGGATCATGCTGTCCCCGCCCGGCCCGATGGTCCGCCACTTCAATATCCCGCCGGACGTCGTGCGCGCGGCCTACCGCGGCGAGGCGGCCCAGGCGGAGATCGCCAACTCGGTCGGCAAGATCCGCGACCTGATGGCCGAGCTGGGCGTCATCGACCCGGTCGGCAAGCGGATCTGGAAGGCGTTCGGGATCTGGGACGAGCCGAAGAAGCGCCGCCCCGTCCCGTCCGCCGAGGCCGCCTGAGACCGGGCGCCGACATGGCGGACGAGACGCGCCCCGCCGCGGTCACGCCCGCGGCGGGGCCCGGCGGACCGTACCGGGTCGCGATCATCGGGACCGGCTTCTCCGGCCTCGGGATGGCGATCGGACTGAAGAAGGCCGGCGTCCACGACTTCGTCGTCCTGGAGAAGGCCGGCGAGGTGGGCGGGACGTGGCGGGAGAACACCTACCCCGGCTGCGCCTGCGACATCATGTCGCTGCTGTACTCGTTCTCCTTCGAGCCCAAGAGCGACTGGTCCCGGATGTTCCCGAAGCAGGGCGAACTGCTGCAGTACATCAAGGACGTCGTCGACAAGTACGACCTCGCGCAGCACATCCGGTTCCGCGCCGAGGTGACGGGCGCCGAGTACGACGACGCCACCGGCACCTGGCGCGTCACCGTCGCGCCCGGCGGCCCGGACGGCCGGGACGGCGGGGACGGCGAGGGCCGCGGGGACGAGATCGTCCGGGCGCGGGCCGTCGTGGCGGGCATGGGGCCGCTGCACCGGCCGAACATCCCGGACCTGCCGGGGCTGGAGTCGTTCCAGGGGGCCGCCTTCCACTCCGCCGAGTGGGACCACTCCTACGACCTCGCCGGCAAGCGCGTCGCCGTCATCGGGACGGGCGCGTCGGCGGTCCAGTTCGTCCCGCAGATCGCGAAGAAGGCCGCGTCCCTCACGGTGTTCCAGCGGACGCCGCCGTGGATCCTGCCCAAACCCGACCGCCGCGTCACCGGCCTGGAGAAGGCGCTCTTCCGGCACGTCCCGGGCGTGCAGCGCGGGTACCGCAACGGCATTTACCTGGTGCAGGAGAGCTTCGTCGTCGGGTTCAAGAACCCACGGCTGCTCAAGCTGGCCAGCGGCCTGGCCCGGTGGCACCTGGCGCGCCAGGTGCCGGACCGGGAGCTGCGCCGCAAGCTCGTCCCCGACTACACGATGGGCTGCAAGCGGACGCTCGTGTCCAGCGACTACTACCCGGCGCTCATGCGGCCCGGCGTCGAGCTGACCACCGAGGGCATCGCCGAGGTGCGCCCGCGGTCGATCGTGACGCGGGACGGCCGCGAGCACGAGGTCGACGCGATCATCTTCGGCACCGGCTTCCACGTCACCGACGCGTTCGACGACGCCCGCATCACCGGCCGGGACGGACTGCGGATCCAGGACGCGTGGAAGGACGGCATCGAGGCGCACCTCGGCGTCACCGTGGCCGGCTTCCCGAACCTGTTCCTGCTGCTCGGGCCGAACTCCGGCCTCGGCCACAATTCGATGATCTTCATCATCGAGGCGCAGGTCCGGTACGTCCTGCAGTGCCTCGCGCTGCTCGACGCGTCCGGCGGGGGCCGCATCTCCGTCCGTCCGTCCGCCCAGGACCGGTTCAACGCGTGGGTGCGGCGGAAGTCCGAGGGCGCGGTCTGGGTGTCCGGGGGCTGCACGAGCTGGTACCTCGACCGCGACGGCGCCAACCGCGCCGCGTGGCCCGCGTCCACCGTCGCCTACTGGCTGCGGACCCGCCGCATCGACCCCGCCGACTTCGAGATCGAGCCGGACGCGCCGGCGCGCGGAGCGGCGGTTCCGTGACGGGGCCCATATCGGCGGGCTCCCCGCGCCGATACAATCACCTGCAATTCGACACACCATCCAATTACCGAGCGGAGCGCGCAATGAGCATCGCGATCGTGACCGGAGGCGCATCCGGCATCGGCCGTGCGATCGCCACGTCCCTGGTGGCGCGCGGCGACACCGTCGTGGTCACCGACGTCAACGAGGCCGGCGCCGAGGCCGTCGCCGAGCGGCTGAACACCCTCGGCCGCGGCAAGGCCGCCTCCGCCCGCCTCGACGTCACCGACGCCGACGCCGTCACCGAGCTGTACCGGGGCGTCAAGGACGAGCACGGGCGCCTCGACCGCGTCTTCAACAACGCCGGCATCGCCGTCGGCGGCCTGGCCGAGGAACTCACCCTCGACCACTGGAACCGCGCGATCGACATCAACCTCAGGGGCGTCGTCCACGGCGTCAACGCCGCCTACCCGATCATGCTGGAGCAGGGGAGCGGCCACATCGTCAACACCGCGTCCCTCGCCGGGCTCGTCCCCATGCCCGTCGGCATCCCCTACACCGCCACCAAGCACGCCGTCGTCGGCCTCTCCCTCGGCCTGCGCGCCGAGGCCGCCGGGCGCGGCGTCAAGGTCAGCGTCGTCTGCCCCAGCTTCGTCAACACCCCGCTGCTCACCAACGTCAACCCCGACCTGCCCGAGACCGCCCTCAGCGGCGACGCCACCGGCGACATCAAGAAGACGTCGCCGTTCCTCTACACCGCCGAGAAGCTCGCCCGCGACATCATGCGCGGCGTCGACCGCAACCAGGCGCTGATCGTCGCCCCCCGGCACGGCCGCGCCGCCTGGCGGGGCGCCCGCTTCAGCCCGTCCGGGGCCGTGCGCGTCGCGCAGTTCGCCGTCGGCCGCATCCGCGGGGGCAAGTAGCGCGCCCCGCGTAGGCTGGGGCGCGTGGAACGGATCCTGGTCAGCTCCTGCCTCGCGGGGCGGCCCGTCCGCTACGACGGCGCGGCCAAACCGGTCGACGACGGACTCTTCGCGCGCTGGCGCGCCGAGGGCCGGCTCGTCCCCTGCTGCCCGGAGGTGTCGGGCGGGCTCGCCGTGCCGCGCCCGCCCGCCGAGATCGTCGGCGGCGACGGCCGGGCCGTCCTCGACGGCACCGCCGCCGTCCGCACCGCCGCCGGCGAGGACGTGACGGACGCCTTCCTGCGCGGCGCCCGCCACGCCCTCGACACCGCCCGCCGCGCCGGCGCCCGCGTCGCCGTCCTCAAGGAGGGCAGCCCCTCCTGCGGCAGCGACCGGATCTACGACGGCACCTTCACCGGCGCCGCGACGCCCGGCGAGGGCGTCACCACCGCCCTCCTCGAACGCGCGGGCGTCCGCGTCTTCGGCGAGGACGACCTCGCGGCCGTCCAAGCGCTCCTGACCGACCTCGAATCCCGCTAGTACACCTCGGCGTTGCCGTACACGCCCGTCCCGGGCTCGTCGCACTGCGCGATGAACTCGGCCGGGAACCCCGGCTCGAAGCCCGTCGCCGCCTCCAGCCGCGCCACCGCCTCCGCCGGCAGGACGACGTCCGCGGCGCCGAGGTTCTCGGCGAGCTGCGCCGCGTCCCTCGCCCCCACGATCGGATGCACCCGGGGCCACCGCGCCCGCGTCCACGCCAGCGCGACCTGCGACGCCGGCACGCCCAGCTCCCCGGCGACCTCCACCACCGCACGCGCCACCGCGTGGTCGCGCTCGCCCAGCGCGGACGCGTCCACGCGCGTGGCGCCGTCCGGCGGCCGCGGCCCGGAGAACTTCCCGGACAGGACGCCCCGGGCCAGCGGCGCCCACGCGGCGACGCTCAACCCCAGCTCGTCCGCCATCGGCAGCAACTCCCGCTCCGCGTCCCGGTTCAGCAGGTTGTACGGCACCTGGACGCCCGCGAACGGCGTCCAGCCCCGCCACTCCGCGAGCGTGTTCGCGCGCGACACCACCCACGCGGGCGCGTCCGAGATCCCGACGTACAGGACCTTCCCCGAGCGGACGACGTCGTCCAGCGCCCGCATCGTCTCCTCGATCGGCGTGCGGCGGTCCCACACGTGCACCCACAGCAAATCGACGTAGTCGGTCCGCAGCCTCCGCAGGCTCCGCTCCAGCGACAGCACCAGGTTCTTGCGGTGGTTGCCGCCGCCGTTCGGGTCGTCCGGGTCGCGGGAGACCGTGTACTTGGTCGCCAGCACGAACCGGTCGCGGCGCCCCGCGAGCAGCCCGCCCAGCACGGCCTCGCTCTCCCCGTACGCCGACGCCGTGTCGATGACGTTGCCGCCCGCGTCGGCGTAGACGTCCAGCATGGCCTCGTGGCCGGGACCGTCCTCGAAGAAGCTCATCGCGCCGAAGAAGATCTCCGACACGCGCAGACCGGTCCGTCCCAGCACTCGGTAACGCACAAGACCCCTCTCGGTAAGCGGTGAGGCCCCGCCTCGAACCGCCTCCCCAGCCTCCCACGTACCGGGACGAAGCGGACTACTTCCCGGCGGCCGCGTCGAGCCGGCGGAGCGCGCCCCGCACGACCTCCGGGTCGGTCGTCGCCCAGAACGGCGGCAGCGAGTTCTTCAGGAACGCGCCGTACCGCGCGGTCGCCAGTCGCGGATCGAGGACCGCGACGACGCCGCGGTCGTCCATCGACCGCAGCAGCCGGCCCGCGCCCTGCGCGAGCAGCAGCGCCGCGTGCGTCGCCGCCACCGACATGAACCCGTTGCCGCCCGCGGCCGCCACCGCCCGCGACCGTGCCGACGACACCGGGTCGTCCGGGCGCGGGAACGGGATCCGGTCCATGATCACGAGCTGCAGGGACGGGCCCGGCACGTCCACCCCCTGCCACAGCGACAGCGTGCCGAACAGGCAGGTCCGCTCGTCCTCGGCGAACCGCGCGACCAGCTGGCTCGTCGAATCCTCGCCCTGGCACAGCAGCGGATGCGACAGGTGGTCCTTCAGCTCGTCCGCCGCCTGCCGCGCGGCCCGCATCGAGGAGAACAGGCCCAGCGTCCGGCCGCCCGCCGCCTCGATCAGCTCGGTGATCTCGGTGAGGTAGGCGTCGGCGAGGCCGTCCCGCCCCGGCTGCGGCAGATGCCGCGCGACGTACAGGATGCCCGACTTCGGATGGTCGAACGGGGACCCCACGTCCAGGCCCGACCAGGCGACCTTGCTCTCCTTGGCGTCCTTGTCCGCGGTGACCCCGAGCCCCTCCGCGGCCGTCCGCGCGTCCCGCGGGGCGCCGTCGCCCAGCGGCGGCAGGCCCCACTGGCGGGCCAGCGGCTCGAACGACCCGCCCAGCGTCAGCGTCGCCGACGTCAGCACCGTCGTGCGCTGCTCGAACAGCGTCGTCCGGAGCAGCCCGCCCACCCCGATCGGCGCGACGTGCAGCGCCGGCGGCCGCTTCGGGCGCCCCTCCTGCACGAACGGCTTCTCCAGCCACACCACGTCGAACCGCTGCGCGATCTCCGGCTGGAACGCCTCCAGCAGCCGCACGGCCGTGTCGTGCACGTCCTCCAGCGACGACCGCGCCGCCTTCCGCGCGGCCATGTCGCCGGGGTCGTTGTCCTTCCGCTCCGGGCCCAGCGCGGTGATCGCGGCGTGCGCCGCGTCCTGCACGACGGCCAGGGTGTTGCCGAGCGCCGGCGACAGGACGTCCATCCGCCCGCCCGGCATGTCCTCCAGCAGGACGCCGAGCCCCTCGCCCGCCTCCTTCAGCCGGTCGGCGAGGCCCTCCTCGATCAGCCGCCCGCAGCGCCGCGCCGCCGTCTCGACGGCCGGCGCGCTCAGCTCGCCCGTCGCCACCGACGTCACCCGGTCGACCAGCTCGTGCGCCTCGTCCACGATCACCACGTCGTGCTCCGGCAGGACCTGGAACTCCTCCAGCGCGTCGATCGCCAGCAGCGCGTGGTTCGTCACCACGATGTGCGCGTCCCCGGCCTGCGCGCGCGCCAGCTCGGCGAAGCAGTCCGTCCCGTGCGGGCAGCGCTGCGCCCCCAGGCACTCCTTCGCGCTGACCGCGACCTGCCGCCACGCCTGCTCGCTCACCCCGGGCACCAGCTCGTCCCGGTCGCCCGTCGTGGTCTCCTCGACCCACTCGTTCAGCCGCTTGACCTGCCGGCCCAGCGACGACAGCTGCTGCGGGTCGAACAGCCCGGGGCCGCCGTCCTCCTCGTCCGGCACGCCCGTCTGCACCCGGTGCAGGCACAGGTAGTTGCGCCGGCCCTTGAGGATCGCGAACCGCAGCTCCGTCCCCAGCAGCGGCCCGAGCGCCTCCGCGAGCCGCGGCAGGTCGCGGTCGACGAGCTGGCGCTGCAGCGCGATCGTCGCCGTCGACACCACCACCGTGGTCTGCTTCTCCACCGCGTGCCGGATCGCCGGGACCAGGTACGCGAGCGACTTGCCGGTGCCGGTGCCGGCCTGGGCCGCGACGTGCTCGCCCGACTCGATCGCCTTGCGGACGGCCTCCGCCATCGCCGTCTGGCCGGGGCGCTCGGCGCCCCCGATGGCCTCGACGGCGGCGGCGAGCAGGGTCGCCATGTCCGGAATCTGGGTGTCGCTGCCGGTGAGCAGTTCTGGGGCGGGCACGACGCCCGACCCTACCGTCCGCCGCCGACAGCCGCGTCCCGTCCCGGAACCGGGACGCCCCCTTTGCGGGGGCTCGCGTTCGATGCACGGCCGGGGTCGGCCAAGATGGTGGCGTGTCTGCTGAAAGAGAAGTCCTGACCTGGGAGTTGTTCGGCGCCGCGAGCCGCGAGCTGGCGCAGGCGGTCGCCGACAGCGGCTACCGCCCCGACCTGATCCTGTCCATCGCCCGCGGCGGCCTGTTCGTCGCCGGATCCCTCGGCTACGCGCTGGACGTGAAGAACCTGCACGTGATGAACGTCGAGTTCTACACCGGCGTCGACGAACGCCTCGACCTGCCGGTCATGCTGCCCCCCGTCCCCAACGCCGTGGACCTGTCCGGCGCGAAGGTCCTCGTCGCCGACGACGTCGCCGACACCGGCGCGACCCTCAAGCTCGTCCGCGACTTCTGCGCCGACCACGTCGCGGACGTCCGCTGCGCGGTCGTGTACGAGAAGCCCGCGTCCTCGGTCAAGTGCGAGTACGTCTGGCGGCACACCGACCGCTGGATCAACTTCCCCTGGTCCACCGAGCCCCCGGTCGTCAGCAAGCCCCACCAGGTCCTCGACGCCTGAGTTATCCACAGGGCCCGGTTTTTTGACGGCCCCGCACGTCCGCCTGCGAACGTCGATGGCATGAGTCCACTGGTCATCCGCTCCGCCCAGGACGCCATCGCCGCCGTCCCGTACGTGCTCGGCTTCCACCCGTCCCGCAGCCTCGTCGTGATCGGCTTCGACGGGCCGCCGAACACCTGCGCCGTCCGCCTGGATTTACCGGTGGACGGCGCCGCCGGGCAGGCGGCCGGGATGCTCGCCGGCAACGGCTTCCGCCGGGCCCTCCTGCTCGGGTACGGCGGCCCGGAAGAGGTCGCCGCCGCCGCCGTCGCCATGCGCGCGGCCCTCGCCGCCGCGGGCGTCGACACCGTCGAGGCCATCCGCGTCGACGCCCACCGATGGTGGTCGCTGACCTGCGACGACGACTGCTGCCCGGCCGAGGGCACGCCCTACGACAGCACCGGCAGCGTCGTCGCCGCCCAGGCGACCTTCGCCGGGCACGTCGTCCTCGCCGACCGGGACGAACTGGTCCGCTCGCTCCAGCCCGTCCCGGACACCCCCGCCCTCCGCTCCGCCACCGAACGCGCCGAGAAACGGTTCCTCGCCCGAGCCCGCGAGCCCTCCGCCCGCTACCGCTCCAAGGCCGCCGAAGAGGGGGTCGCGTTCATCGCCTCCCTCTCCGGCGACCTCACCGACGACGAGGTCGCCTGGCTCGGCGTGCTGCTCACCGACCGCCGCGTCCGCGACGAGGCGTGGATCCGCATCGACGAGGACGCGCCCGCGGAGGACATCCGGTTCTGGCGCGACGTCACCCGCCGCGTCCGCGCCCCCTACGCCGCCGGCCCCGCCGCCCTCCTCGCCTACGCCGCCTACGCCGCGGGCGACGGCGGCCTCGCCAACATCGCCCTCGACCGGGCCCTCGACGCCGACCCCTGCTACTCGATGGCCGTCCTCCTGCGCCAGGTCATCACCTCGGGCATCCCGCCCTCCAAGGCCAAGATGCGCATGACCC
>NZ_QHJN01000161.1:0-18079 GCF_003947565.1 Actinomadura sp. WAC 06369
GTCCCGCCGGGCGGCGCGCCCGCGGCGCCCGGGGCGAGCGCGGCGGGCGCCCCCCCCGCCCGCGCGCGGGCGGGGCCGGCCCTCGCCCGGGCGCCCAAGGTCGCGAACCGCTGCCCGACCGTGACGGTGCTGAGCGCCGCGAGCGCCCACAGCGCGACGGCCAGGATGTAGGGGACGCCGAGGCCGGCGAAGCCGGCGGCGACGAGCGCGACGATGAGCCGCTCCGCGCGCTCGGCGATGCCCACGTTGCAGGTGTAGCCGAGCCCCTCGGCGCGGGCCTTGGCGTAGGAGACGACGACCCCGGACACCAGGCAGTAGAGCGCGGCGCCCGCGAGGACCTCCTGCCCGTCCCGGTACAGGCCGATCATCAGGCCGGAGAAGATCGCGGCGTCGGCGACCCGGTCCATCGTGGAGTCCAGGAACGCGCCGAAGCGGGAGATCTTCCCGGTGACGCGGGCGACCGCGCCGTCGAGCATGTCGAACAGCACGAAGGCGGTGATCACCATCGTGCCCCAGAAGAACTCGCCGCGCGGGAACAGCACGAGGGCGCCGGCGGCCACGCCGGCGGTGCCGATGATCGTGATGGCGTTGGGCGAGACCCCCGTCCGCGCGACCGCCTGCCCGATGGGCGTCAGGACTCGCCCGAGCGCGGGCCTCAGTTTGTTGAGCATCGCCGTCCGTTCTCGTGTGTCTGGTGAAGGCCCCCCGCGGGCTCCCGCAGCGCGCCCATCGTAGTGCGCCCCGGCGCGCTCCGTGTTCGTCCCGCTCCCGCCGGGACGTGCGTCCCGCACGGCCCTCGGGGCGGCCCCGGGCGACCGGTCCCCTCCGGTCCGTCGCGGTTCGCTCGCGACGGTTTCGCGTTGTTTGCCGTCCACCTCTTGTGATCCCGCGAATACCGGGAAAAGGTGTTGGCACGGGTGTGACGTCGGTCACGCCGAGGACGAGGCCGCCGCCGCACTCGGACGTCGGGGGCCGGGCCGCCGGGCCGGGCCCCACCGTACGCGGGCCTGCGCGCGAGATCCGCGCGGAGACCGTCCGAGGAGGTAGCCATGGCGGACAAGGGAGGCCACACCGGAGGCGCCGGCAGGGCACCGGAGGCCGGCGGGTGCGACAAGGTGCGCAACGTCGCGCTGGTCGGCCATTCCGGAGCGGGCAAGACGACGCTCGTCGAGGCGCTGCTCGCGGCCACCGGCACGATCCAGCGGCCCGGCCGGGTGGAGGACGGCACCACCGTCAGCGACTTCGACGAGGCCGAACTGCGGCGGCGGCGCTCGGTGAACCTCGCGCTCGCCCCGCTCGAGCACGCGGGCATCAAGATCAACCTGATCGACACGCCGGGATACGCCGACTTCGTCGGGGACCTGCGGGCCGGGCTGCGCGCCGCGGACGCCGCGCTGTTCGTGATCTCGGCGGTGGACGGCATCGACGGGCTCACCCGGATGCTGTGGGACGAGTGCGCGGCCGTGGGGATGCCCCGCGCGGTCGTCATCACCAAGATCGACCAGCAGCGCGGCGACTACGACGACACCGTCCTGGCCTGCCAGGACGCCTTCGGCGAGGGCGTCGCCCCGGTCTACTTCCCCACCGACGGGGACGGCGGCCCGACGGGCCTGATCGGGCTGCTGACGCAGCGCTGCCTGGACTACTCCACCGGGCGGCGCACCGAGTGCGAGCCCGACCCGCGCTACCTGGAGCAGATCGCCGAGCAGCGGGCCTCGCTGATCGAGGGGATCATCCAGGAGAGCGAGGACGAGACCCTCATGGACCGGTACGTGTCCGGTGAGGAGATCGACGTCAAAGCGCTGATCGAGGACCTGGAGACCGCGGTGGCGCGCGGCAGCTTCTACCCGGTGCTGGCGACGTCGGTGCCGCACGGCGACCACCCCGGCCCGGTGATCGGCATGCAGGAGCTGCTGGAGGTCGTCACCCAGGCGTTCCCGTCGCCGCTGGAGCACGGCATCCCGACGGTGACGCCGGTCGCGGGCGGTCCGCCGCGCGCGGTCGCCTGCGATCCGGAGGGGCCGCTGGTCGCCGAGGTCGTGAAGACGACGTCCGACCCGTACGTGGGCCGCGTCTCGCTCGTCCGGGTGTTCTCCGGGACGCTGCGGCCCGACACCCTCGTGCACGTGTCCGGGCACGGCCTCGAGGACCGCGGGCACGAGGACCACGACGTCGACGAGCGCGTCGGCGCCCTCACCTCGCCGCTCGGCAAGACCCAGCGGACGGTGTCGTCGTGCATGGCCGGGGACATCTGCGCGGTCGCCAAACTGAGCCGCGCGGAGACCGGCGACACGCTCTCCGACCCCGGCTCCCCCGTGGTCATGGCGCCGTGGTCGATGCCCGACCCGCTGCTGCCGGTCGCCGTCCGGGCGCACTCCAAGGCCGACGAGGACAAGCTCAGCCAGGCGCTCGGCCGGCTCGTCGCCGAGGACCCGACGCTGCGGCTGGAGAACAACTCCGAGACCCGCCAGCTCGTCCTGTGGTGCATGGGCGAGGCGCACGCCGAGGTGCTGATCGAGCGGCTGCACACCCGCTACGGCGTCGAGGTCGACCGGGCGGACCTGCGGGTGCCGCTGCGGGAGACGTTCGGCGGCTCCGCCGAGGGCCTCGGCCGGCACGTGAAGCAGAGCGGCGGGCACGGCCAGTACGGCATCTGCCGCATCGAGGTGGAGCCGCTGCCGTCCGGCGAGGGCTTCGAGTTCGTCGACCGGATCGTCGGCGGGGTGATCCCGCGCCAGTTCATCCCCTCGGTCGAGAAGGGCGTGCGGCACCAGATGGAGCGCGGCGTGTCCGCCGGGTACCCGATGGTCGACATCAAGGTCACCCTGCACGACGGCAAGGCGCACTCGGTCGACTCGTCCGACATGGCCTTCCAGGCGGCGGGCGCCCAGGCGCTCAAGGACGCCGCCGCGTCGGTGCCGATCCTGCTGCTCGAGCCGGTCGACGAGGTCGACGTGCTGATCGCCGACGAGCACGTCGGGACGGTCATGTCGGACCTGACCGCGCGGCGCGGCCGCGTCCTCGGCTCCCGCGCGATCCCCGGCGGCCGCACCGCGATCAAGGCGGAGGTGCCGCAGCTCGAGATCGTCCGGTACGCGATCGACCTGCGCTCGATGTCGCACGGCACCGGCACGTTCAGCCGCGCGTTCCTGCGCTACGAGCCGCTCCCGTCCCACCTGACCGAGAAGGTCGCCGCCGCGTCGCACGAGACCGGCTGACCCGGACGCCCGGCGGGGGCGCGGCGGCCGGGACCGGCGGCCCGCCGCCCGCCGCGGCGCGGGACGCCCGGCCCGCGCCCGTCAGTCCGCGCCCGTCAGTCCGCGCCCGGCCAGCAGTCGGCGATCATCCGGCGGGTGTCGCGCAGCAGCTGCGGCAGCACGTTGGTGTGCCCGACCACCGGCATGAAGTTCGTGTCGCCGCCCCAGCGCGGGACGACGTGCTGGTGCAGGTGCGCGGCGATGCCCGCGCCCGCGACCAGCCCGAGGTTCATCCCGACGTTGAAGCCCTGCGCGCCGCTCGCCTTGCGCAGCGCCGCCAGCGCGAGCCGGGTGAACTCGGCCAGCTCGACGTACTCCGCCTGCTCCAGCTCCCCGTAGTCGGCGACGTGCCGGTACGGGACGACCATGAGGTGCCCGGAGTTGTACGGGTACAGGTTGAGCACCGTGTACACGGTCTCGCCCCGGGACACGACGAGCCCCTCCTCGTCGGTCATCTTCGGGATCTCGCAGAAGGGGCAGCCGCCCTCCGAGCCCGTCCCCTTGATGTAGGCCATGCGGTGCGGAGTCCAGAGCCGCTGGAAGTTGTCGGGCATGCCCGCCCCGCCCCGCTCCTCTTCGAGGCGGGGGCTGCGCCGGTCACCGGGGTCCGCCCCGGACGGCTCTTCGCGCCCGTGCCGCTCCACGCGCTCCACGGGCTCCTCCGGCTCTGCGGTCAAGGCGGCGGTCTCCTTTTGTTCACGGCCTGACCAGCAGCATAGAGAGACGCCCCCGCGGGGCCGCAGCCGGGTTCGGGCGGGAGGCCCGGACGCGCGTCGCCGTGCGGGCGCGGGGACGCGCGTCCGGCGGCGGAGCAGGGCGGGACGGGCGTGGACGGGCGCATCGCGATCGAGGACGCGGTGGTCGCGCGGATCGCCGAGCTGGCCGCGCTGGACGTGCGCGGCGTCGTCGCGCTGGCCGCTCCGCACGGGGACGGCGAGGGCGGGGTGCGCGCGCGGGTGCGCGACGGCGCGGTGGCGCTCGACCTCGGCATCGTCGTCGCGTACGGCAGCGTGGTCAGGGACGTGGCGGGCGCCGTGCAGGAGAACGCGGCGCGGATGGCGGGACTGATGCTGGGGATGCGCGTCACGGCCGTCAACGTCTCGGTCGAGGACGTCCGCAGGCCGCCCGCCTGAGCGGGCGGTCGGGCCGCCCCGGTCAGGTCGCCGCGCGGGCGTAGCACGTCTGCATCGCCACGCCCACCGACACGGTGGTGATCTTGACGCGTTCGAGCCGCTGCGGGGAGACCCCTGCGAAGCGGAACGTGTGCGGGCTGCCGCCCCGGATCGTCGTCTGCTGCGACTGCGGGTCGGCGCCCTGCATCTGCAGTTCGGCCCGGACGGCGCCGCTGGACGCCACCGCGACCACGACGTCGACGCCGGTGCCGGTCGCGCGGTAGACGGCCGTCCCCTGCGGGCACCAGGACGCGCCGGTGCCGCCGCCCGCGTCGGGCATGGGCGGCCCGCCGTTCCCGGCCGTCCCGCCGGACGGGCCGGTCCCGCCGCCCGGCGTCCCGCCGGTGGTCGGCGCGGTCGCCCCGGGCGTCGCGATCGTCGCGGGCGGCGCGGTGTGCCGGGTGGGCGCGTTGGACGGCGGCACCGCGCCGGTCGCGGGCCCCCGGGCGCCCGCGGGGTCGGCGCCGCCGTCGTCCTCCAGCAGGGGGACGAGCAGCACCGCGACGGCCGCCGCGACGAGCAGGACCGCGCCGCCGTATCCGGCGACGCGTCCCCAGATCGACCGGCCGCTTCGCACCGGCCTCCCGGTCTTCATCCGCGTTAAGCCCTCTCTCCGCTCCCGCACGACGAGCGTGAAGGCTACCAATTCGGGCGGCCGCTCACGGCCCGTCCGGCGGCGGCGCCAGCAGGCGCCGGGTCAGCTCGGCCATTCCCCTCGCGACCTCGCCGGGCGCGTGCAGCGGCGCGACCGCGTGGCTGACCGTGAGCCGCATCAGCGACTCCACCAGCAGGTTCTTCGCCTCGTCCGGGATCGCGGGCCACACCGCGTCGGCGTAGGCGCGGAACGCCCCGACCAGCCGCCGCAGCAGCAGGTCGGTCCCCCGGGTCGCCAGGCCGAGCAGGTCGTCGTCGCGGGTGCGGCCCGCGCCGAGGACGGCGCGCAGCAGCGGCCGGCGGCCCGCCTCCGCGAGGGCGTGCAGGACGGCCGCCTCCACCGCCGCCGGGACGTCGTCCACGTGCCGTTCCATCCGCTCCTGGACACCGCCGACGAACCCGTCGAGCTCCCGCTCGACGAGCGCCCGCGCCAGTCCCAGCCGGGACCCGAACTCGTTGTAGGCGGTCTGCCTGCTGACGCCGGCCGCGCGGGCGACCGGGGCGATCCGCAGGTCCTCCCAGTCGCCGTCCGCCACGACCGCGCGGGCCGCGTCGAGCAGCCGCTCCCGCGGGAGACCACGTTGACGCATGCGGTGATTCTGTCCAGACCGGGGCACGCGCCGCACCCGCTTGTTGTCACGCGCGGGACAAGATCGGGACGCGCCGCCCGGCGCATCCTCGTGTCGTGAAGATCACACGAACCGCGCACGCGCCCGCCGTCCTCGCCGCCGCCCTGGCGATCACGCTCGCCGCACCCTCGGCCACCGCGCACGCCGACACCGGATGGAGCGAACGTCCGGCCCCGTTCGCCCTCGGCACCAGCGGCCTGAACACGATCGCGGCCGCCGCGCCCGATGCGGTCTGGGTCGGCGGATACCAATGGCGCCTCTCCTACACCTCCTACCCTTGCCCCGGGGTGTACTGCGCCACGCACGTCCACCAGAATCCCGTGCTGCAGAGCGGGAACGGCAGCTCGTGGTCATGGATCGGCACGCCCGGAATGCCGGGCTCGGGACAGATCTTGGAGGTGGACGCGGTCTCCGCCGCCGATGCGTGGGCCGCGGGGAGGCGGGACCGGCCCGACGGGTCCGGATGCGGAACCGCCTATGTCGCCCACGACGGCGGGAACGGATGGAGCGAGCTGCCGGCGCCGGACGGCCTCGCGTGCCTCGAGGACATCGACGGGGACGCGGCGGGCGCCTGGGTCGCGGGGCGGGCCGACACGGCGCACGACCGGGTGTCGGTGTACCGGTGGTCCGGGCAGGGGTGGGAGCCGCACGACCCCGGCTCCACCAGGATCGCGGACATCGAGGCGCGCGCCCACGACGACGTGTGGGCCGTGGGCACCGACTCCGAGTACGGCGACGAGGCGTTCGCGGCACACTACGACGGCTCCACGTGGCGGGACATGACGCCTCCGCGGCTCACGGGCGAGGGCTCCGCGCTCGAGGCCGTCCTCGCCCGCGCGGCCGACGACGTGTGGGTCACCGGCCGCGGCCGGGACGGCGGCGGCCCCGCCGAGGCCCGCTCCTACCACTGGAACGGGACCGCCTGGCGGGAGGTGCCGGTGCCGGAGGCGGACCGGTTCTCCCTCGGCGGACCGCTGGTCGAGGACGGAGCGGGCGGCCTGTACACGATCGCCGCGCCGCGGAGCACCGCGGACGAGGTCGGGCTGCTGCGCTACTCCGGCGGGGCCTGGGTCCGGGAACCGGTCGCGGCCGGCCCGGGCGGACGGCTGCTCGATCTCGCGCACGTGCCCGGCACGCGCACGGTGATGGCCGTGGGCGTCCGGGACGGCAAACCGCTCGTCCTCGCCAAGGACTGACCGGCCGGAACGTCCCGGGGGCCGCGGGCACGGCCGGCGCGCCCCCGGGACGGACTCAGATCTGCACGCGGGCCTCGACGGCCTTGGCGATCTCCTCGACCGCCTCGCCGATCGGCACGGCGTTCTTCTGCTCCCCGCTGCGGTAGCGGAACGACACCGCGTCCTTGGCGACGTCGTCGTCGCCCGCCAGCAGCATGTAGGGGATCTTCTGCTTCTGCGCGTTGCGGATCTTCTTCTGCATGCGGTCGGAGGAGGTGTCGACCTCCACCCGGATCCCCCGCTCGCGCAGCGCCCCGGCGACCTTCTCCAGGTGCGGGACGTGCGCGTCGCCGATCGGGATCCCGACGACCTGGACGGGCGCCAGCCACGGCGGCATCGCGCCCGCGTAGTGCTCGACGAGCACGCCCAGGAACCGCTCGATGGAGCCGAACAGCGCCCGGTGGATCATCACCGGCTGCCGGCGGGTGCCGTCGGACGCCTGGTACTCCAGCCCGAACCGCTTCGGCTGGTTGAAGTCGAGCTGGATGGTCGACAGCTGCCAGGTCCGGCCGATGGCGTCCTTGGCCTGCACCGAGATCTTCGGCCCGTAGAACGCCGCGCCGCCCGGGTCGTCGACCAGGTCGAGGCCGGACTCCCCGGCCGCCTGCCGCAGCGCCTCGGTGGCCTCCGCCCACTCGGCGTCCTCGCCGATGAACTTGTCGGAGTCGTCCTTGGTGGACAGCTCCAGGTAGAACTCCGAGAGACCGAAGTCGCGCAGCACGCTGAGCACGAAGTCCAGCAGCGACTTGATCTCGTCGCCCATCTCCTCCTTGGTGGTGTAGATGTGGGCGTCGTCCTGGGTCATGCCGCGCACGCGGGTGAGGCCGTGCACCACCCCGGACTTCTCGTACCGGTAGACCGAGCCGAACTCGCACAGGCGCAGCGGCAGCTCGCGGTAGGACCGTCCGCGCGACCGGAAGATGAGGTTGTGCATCGGGCAGTTCATCGGCTTGACCCGGTACTCGACCTCGTCCACCTCGAAGGGCGGGAACATGTCGTCGCCGTAGTACGGCAGGTGGCCGGAGATCTCGAACAGCGACGACTTGGTGATGTGCGGGGTGTTGACGAACTCGTAGCCCGCCTCGTGCTGCCGCCGCCGCATGTAGTCCTCCATCTCCTTGCGGATGATTCCGCCCTTGGGATGGAAGACGGGCAGCCCGCTGCCGAGCTCCGGCGGGAAGGAGAACAGGTCGAGTTCCGCGCCGAGCCTGCGGTGGTCGCGCTTCTCGGCCTCCTCGAGGAACTTCAGGTACTCGTCCTGCTTCTCGCGGGACTCCCACGCGGTGCCGTAGATGCGCTGGAGCTGCGGGTTCTTCTCGCTGCCGCGCCAGTAGGCGCCGCCGGAGCGCATCAGCTTGAACGCCGGGATGACGCGGGTGCTCGGCAGGTGCGGGCCGCGGCACAGGTCCTTCCAGCGCGGCTCGCCGGACTTGGCGTCGAGGTTGTCGTAGATGGTGAGCTCGCCCGCGCCGACCTCGACGGCCGCGCCCTCGGCCGCGCCCTCGGCGCCGCCGCCCTTGAGGCCGATCAGCTCGAGCTTGTAGGGCTCGGCGGCCAGCTCGGCGCGGGCGTCGTCGTCGGACACCGGGCGCCGGGCGAACCGCTGCCCCTGCTTGACGATCTCGCGCATCTTCTTCTCGATGCGCTTGAGGTCCTCGGGGGTGAACGGCTCGGCGACGTCGAAGTCGTAGTAGAAGCCGTTCTCGACGGGCGGGCCGATGCCGAGCTTCGCCTCGGGGAACAGCTCCTGGACGGCCTGCGCCATGACGTGCGCGGCGGAGTGCCGCATGATGGCGCGCCCGTCGTCGGAGCCGATCTCCACGGGCTCGACGCGGTCGCCGTCGCGCAGCTCGCCGGCGAGGTCGCGCAGCTCGCCGTTCACCCGCGCGGCGACGACGGTGCGGCCGTCGGCGTCGAGGGCCTGCCCGGCGGTCGAGCCGGCGGGTACCACCCGTTCGCTCCCGTCGAGGGTGATGCGCAGCTCAGACACGGTGGACACGGATACTCCTCGCGATGGCGGTTCGGGATCGGCGGGTTCCGATGCTATCGAGTCGGGAACTCCGCCGGACGCATCCCGCCCCTTCGGCTCGTCCATTCGCCTGCCTCCTTCGTCCGGGGGCGGGCTCCGGCGCGATCCCGGAAAGCGGTGAGGCCCCGGGATCGCTCCCGGGGCCTCACCGCGTGCAATGTCAGGACATGCGGCCGTGGCGCCGGGGGTGACCCGGCGTCGTCGTCTCGAAGACGTTCCCGCTCACGGCTCGCATGCCTCCAGGGTATCGGACGGGGGCGCTCACGCGCGGGCCCGCATGGTGAGCTTGTCCATGTCCTCCAGCTCCCGGCCCTTGGTCTCCGGGACGACCCGCCACGTGAACAGGAACGCGAGGGCGGCGAACAGCGTGTACAGGCCGTACGCGAGGACGAGCGACACGCTCGACAGCTCGGGGAACGTCGTCGTGATGATCCAGTTCGCGATCCACTGCGACGCGGTCGCGACGGCGAGGGCGGCCGCGCGGATGAAGTTGTTGAACATCTCGCCGAGCATCACCCACACGACCGGGCCCCACGTCGCGGCGAACGAGGCGACGAACACGTTGGCGGCGACCAGCGCGATCGGGCCGGCGACGTCGCCCAGCGCGGGCTCCCCGTCCACCACGGTCGCGGTGGAGAAGCAGACGGCCAGCGTGCCGAGCGACAGCGTCATCCCGGCGGCGCCGCCCAGCAGCAGCGGCCGCCGCCCGACCCGGTCGATCAGCGCGATCGCCACCAGCGTGAACAGCACGTTGACCACCGAGTTGATCACCGAGGTGAACATGGCGTCGCTCTCGTTGTAGCCGACGGCCTGCCACAGCGACGACGAGTAGTAGAAGATCACGTTGATGCCGACGAACTGCTGGAACACCGACAGCAGGATGCCGACCCACACGACCGCCAGCAGCCCGAACGTGCGCCCGCGCAGGTCCCGCAGGCGCACCGGCCGGTCGGCGCTGATCGACCGGGCGATCTGCCGGATCTTGGCGTCCACCTCGCTCGGCCTCATCAGCTTCGCCAGGACGTCCCGGGCCCGCGCCGTCTCGTGCCGCTTCACCAGGTACCGCGGCGACTCCGGGATGGTCGTCGCGATCACCCCGTAGACGACGGCGGGCACGATCGCGCTGGCGAACATCCACCGCCAGGCCGTCCCGCCCCACGGGAAGTCGCCGCTCGCGCCGCCGTCGGAGACCTCCGCGATGACGTAGTCGACGACCAGCGCGGCGAAGATGCCGAGGACGATCGCCATCTGCTGGAGCGAGCCGAGCCGGCCGCGCAGCTCGGCGGGCGCGATCTCGGCGATGTAGGCGGGGGCGATGACCGACGCCGCGCCGATCGCGAGGCCGCCGACGACCCGCCAGAACGTCAGGTCGGCCGCGCTGAACGCCAGCGCGGAGCCGAGCGAGCTGACCACGAACAGGACGGCGGCGATCAGCATGACGCGGACGCGGCCGAGCCGGTCGGCGAGCGGGCCCGCGAACCAGGCGCCGACGGCGCAGCCGAGCAGCGCCGACGACACCACGAAGCCGACCGAGAAGTCGCTGAGGCCGAACTCGTCCTCGATCGCGCCGACCGCGCCGTTGATCACCGAGGAGTCGTAGCCGAACAGGAAGCCGCCGAGGGCCGCGGCGCCCGCGAGGAGCGCGGCGGTCGCGGCCGAGTGGGAGGGGGCGTGGCCGGGCGGCGACTCCTCCGGAGCCGGGCCGTCGCTGTCCGATGCGGTCATGCCCGGCGATCTTCCCGGGAGCGCCGACCTTATGCGGGACGCCGTCCGGGAGCGGGCGCGCGCGTCGTGGGCGCGGCCTCCTCAGTCCCGGACGGCCACGCCCAGGACGTGCGGAGACGCCGGATTGGGCGGACCGGAGTCGGGGAACGCGAACCGGCGCTCGGCGCGGACGGTGAAGCCGAGGCGCGGGATGAGCGCGTCGGTGGGCCGGGCCAGCCGGCAGCCCCCCGCCAGGAACGGCCACACCAGGTCGGCGCACCGCTGGAAACGCACCTGGCGCGGCGTGCTCCCCCGGACGTGCTCGTAGTAGCGCAGCTCGCCGCCCGGTTTCAGGACCCGCCTGATCTCGGCGAGCGCGCGCAGCGGGTCGCGCACCGAGCACAGCACCAGCGACACCACGACGACGTCGAACGAGGCGGCGTCCAGCCCGAGGTCCTCGGCGCGTCCGGGGCGCACCGAGACGGGGACGGGCGCGCGGGCGGCCGCGGCGATCGCGCCGCGGCGCAGCCGCGGCTCCGGCTCCACCGCGACGACCTCGGTGACCTCCGGCGGGTAGTGCGGGAAGTTGGCCCCGTGGCCGGCGCCGACCTCCAGGACGCGTCCGGACGCGCCGGCGAGCAGCTCCGCGCGGTGCGCGTCCACGCCCGCCTTCGCGGACGCGGCGGCGATCCGCGGGTAGAGCCGGGCGAAGATCGGATGCCTCAGGTCCGTCATGTCCGCAGTGTCCGTCCGCCGGCGATCATGCGCAAGATCGCGTCACCGTGCCGGGCGGCCCCGCCCGATACCCGGGGGCCGGTCCGGATCTCCCTCCACAGGTGCAGGCGTGCCCGTTCCCGCACGTCCTAGGCTTCCTACCTAATGAACGAGACGGACCATTTCGACGCGGGGCGGCCGCGGCTGACGGCCGGCGTGCGCTCCGCCGTGCTGCCGGGCGGGGACGAGCCGGGCGTCACGCTCCTGCCCGCGCACCCCGCGCTGCGCTACCCCCTGCTGGCGTTCCTGCTCGCCCTGACGATCGGGTTCACCGCCGGGTCGATCGCCATCTCCATCGTCGCGGACGGCATGGACCCCGGTGTCGCCTGGCCGCTCGGCGTCCTGCAGGCGGCGCCGCTGATCTTCGCGGCGCGCTGGCCGCTGCGGGCGTGGCGGACGGCCGCGGCGGGGATGCTGCTGATCGTCTTGGTCCGGCCCGGCGACGCGTTCATGCCGTGGCCGGTCACGGCCATCCTGGCGATGGTGGTGATCCTGTTCTTCGTCGGCGTCGGCTGCGACCGGGAGACGACCGTCGGCGTGGGGGCGGTCACGATCGCGGGGGTGTTCGCGCCGGCGGTGCTGTTCGGGACGCCCGGCTGGTTCGGCACGATCCTCGCCGGGCTCGCGGCGCTGGCGCTGACGTTCGGCGACGCGGTCGGCGGCCGGCACTCGGCGATGGCGGAGCTGCGCCGCCGCGAGGAGCAGCACCGCGAGGACCTCGCCCGGCAGGCGGTGCTGGAGGAGCGGGCCCGGATCGCTCGGGAGCTGCACGACGTGGTGGCGCACCACATGTCGGTGATCGCGATGCAGGCGGAGGCGGCCCCGTACAAGATCCCCGAGCTGCCGGACGCGGCGCGGCAGACGTTCGGCGTCGTGCGCGACGCGGCGCGCGAGGCGCTGACCGAGACGCGGCGGGTGGTGGGGCTGCTGCGCTCCGACGACGAGGGCGCCGAGCGCGCCCCGCAGCCGGGGCTGGCGCTGCTGGACGACCTGGTCTCCACGGCGCGCCGGGCGGGGCTGTCGGTGGCCACCGTGGTCACCGGGATGCCGCGGCCGCTCAACGCGGGCGTGGACCTGTCGGCGTACCGGATCGTCCAGGAGTCGCTCAGCAACGCCGCCCGGTACGCGCCGGGCTCGCGGGTGCACATCGAGGTGCGGTACGGACCGGAGTCGCTGCGGGTCACGGTGACCGACGACGGCGCCCGCAGCACGCCCGCGGAGTCGCACGGCGGCGGCCACGGCCTGGTCGGGATGCGCGAGCGGGCGATGATGCTGGGCGGCGGCCTGGAGGCGGGCCCGCTCGAGCGCGGGGAGGCCGGCGAGCGGGCCGCGGAGGGCGGGGACGGCCCGGAGGGGTGGCGGGTCGCCGCGGAACTTCCGTACGGGGACAACGACTGATCTTCCATGATCGATCCACGGCCGGGTGCCTTGACGCCGTAAGGTGGCGACGTGACGATTCGGGTGCTGATCGCCGACGACCAGGTGATGATCCGCGACGGGCTCGCGGCGCTGCTGTCCTCCGATCCGGGCATCGAGGTGGTCGGGCAGGCGGGGAACGGCCGCGAGGCCGTGGAGATGGCCCGCGAACTCGATCCCGACGTGATCGTGATGGACATCCGGATGCCGGAGATGGACGGGCTGGCCGCCACCGCGGAGCTCGTCGGCACGCCGCTCGGCGACGCGAACGGGGACGCCGACCCGGCGGGCGCGCGGCCGAAGGTGCTCGTCCTCACCACCTTCGACCTGGACGAGTACGTGTACGAGGCGCTCGGGTCGGGCGCGAGCGGGTTCCTGCTGAAGGACGCGTCGGCGGCCGACCTCGTGAACGGGGTGCGGGTCGTGGCGGCGGGCGACGCGCTGCTGGCGCCGTCCATCACCCGGCGGCTGATCGGCGACTTCGCGCGGCGCCGCCGGCACCAGCGGCCGAGCCCGCAGGCCACGGCCGGGCTGACGCCCCGGGAGCGGGACGTGCTGCGGCTCATGGCCCGCGGGCTGTCGAACGCGGAGATCGCGGCGGAGCTGGTGCTCGCCGAGCAGACCGTGAAGACGCACGTCGGGCACGTCCTGACGAAGCTGGGGCTGCGCGACCGCACGCAGGCCGTCGTCTACGCGTACGAGAACGGCCTGGTCGGCGGCTAGCCGGGCGTCCTCAGCGGGACGGGTCGAGGACGAGCTTGCCGGTGGTGCGGCGGGCGCGCAGGTCCTCGTGGGCGCGGCGGACCTCGGTGAGGCCGTACTCGCCGCCGCCGACCACCCGGAGCCGGCCGTCCGCGACGAGGCCGAACAGCTCGGTGAGGGCGGTGCGCATGACGTCGCCGGGCAGCCGGAAGACGTGCGCGAGCCACATGCCGGAGATCGTCGTGGAGTGCGACATCAGCGCGGCGGGCCGCACCGGGCTCGGCTCCTTGCGGGACGCCATGCCGTAGAACGCGAGGCGGCCGAACGGGGCGAGGGCCTTCATGCTCTCGTCGGTGACGGTGCCGCCGGTCATCTCCAGGACGGTGTCGACGCGGCGGCCGCCGTTGGCCTCGATGAGCGCGTCCTTCATGTTCGGCTCGTTCGCGTCGACGGCGACGTCGGCGCCCAGTTCGAGGGCGAGCGCGCGCTTCTCCTCCGACGAGGCGGTGGCGATGACGCGGCCCGCGCCCCACGCCTTGGCGAGCTGCACGGCGAGGGTGCCGACACCGCCCGCGGCGGCGTGCACGACGACGGACTCGCCGGGCGCCAGGTGGACGTTGCGGCGCAGCAGCACCCACGCGGACGCGCCCTGCACGATCATGCCGAGGGCAGTGGTGTCGTCGACGGCGTCGGGGACGTCCCAGGCGAGCGACTCGGGCGCGACGGCCTTCTCGGCGTAGCCGCCGGTGCCGACGAGCGCGACGACGCGGCGCCCGTCCGGGGTGGTGCCGACGACCTCGCCGCCGGGCACCATCGGCAGGGCGGACTCGGCGAGGTAGCTGTTCTCGGCCTGGTGGGTGTCGGCGTAGTTGATCCCGGCGCGGGCGACGTCGATGAGCAGGTGCCCGGGCCCGGCGACCGGGTCGGGAAGCTCGGTGACGGTCAGCACTTCGGGACCGCCGAACTCGGTGATCTGGACGGCGCGCATGGTTCTCGGTGTCTCCTTCTGCTCGGCGGGCGGGTCAGCGGGGGCCGGGGACGCCGCGGAAGCGGAACGGCTCGGACGGCCGTCCGGGGACGACGTACCACGCCTCGCCCGCGCCGTCCCCGGCGAGGATGGACATGAACGCCTCGACGACGTCGGCGACCTCCAGGATCGGGAAGCCGGTCTCGTTCAGATGCCCGCGGATGCCCTCGAGGATGTCGGTGTCGGCGAAGGACGGGCACAGCGCGTTCACGCGGATGCCCTCGGGCAGGTAGGTCGGGCCGAGCGCGCGGACGAGGCCGACGACGGCGGCCTTGTTGGCGCCGTACACCGGGTCGAACGGGGTCGCGGTGAGCCCGGCCATGCTGGCGGTGGCGACGATGTCGCCGCCGCCGCGGGCGCGCAGCGCGGGCAGGGCGGCGTGCGCGCCGTACACGACGCCGTCGAGGTTGATGCTCATGGCGCGGCGGTAGGCCGCGGGGTCGAAGTCGTCGCCGACGCCGCCTCCCCCGGCGACGCCCGCGTTGAGGAACGCGACGTCCAGCCCGCCGAACCGGTCGACGGCGGCGGCGACGGCGGCCTCGCTGTCGGCGGGCTCGCGCACGTCGCAGCGGACGAACGCGCCGCCGATCTCGTCGGCGAGGGCGGCGCCGCCCCGCTCGTCCACGTCGGCGACGACGATCCGGGCGCCCCCGGCGGCGAGCCGGCGGGCGACCGCGGCCCCGATGCCGTTGGCGCCGCCGGTGATCAGCGCGACCTTGCCCGTGCCGTCGAAGCCGCTGCCGTCGACTCCCATGGGGACTCCCCTCCAAAGTAACTGACTCGTCAGTTACTCTAGCGGAATGGACTTCGGTTTGAGCGAGCGGGCGCAGGACCACCTCGGGCGCCTCCAGGACTTCATGGACTCCCACGTCTACCCGGCCGAGCCGGTGTACGCCGAGCAGCGGCGCGAGCTGCGCGCCGCGGGCCGCGAGCACCACGTGCCGCAGGTCGTCGAGGACCTCAAGGTCGAGGCGCGGAAGCGCGGCCTGTGGAACCTGTTCCTGCCCGACGCCGACGACCCGGCGCACGGGCTGTCCGTCACCGACTACGCGTCGCTGGCCGAGGTGACGGGCCGCTCCCCCAACCTCGCCCCGGAGGCCACCAACTGCGCGGCCCCCGACACCGGCAACATGGAGGTCCTGCACCTGTTCGGCACGCCCGAGCAGAAGGAGCGGTGGCTGGCGCCGCTGCTGAACGGCGAGATCCGCAGCGCGTTCGCGATGACCGAGCCGGACGTCGCCAGCTCCGACGCCCGCAACATCTCGACCCGGATCGAGCGGGACGGCGACCACTACGTGATCAACGGGCGCAAGTGGTGGATCAGCGGCTCCGCCGACCCGCGCTGCAAGATCATGATCGTGATGGGCAAGACGGACCCGGACGGCCACCCGTACCGGCAGCAGTCGATGGTGCTGGTGCCGGTCGACGCCCCGGGCGTCGAGATCGTCCGGCCGCTGCCCGTGTTCGGCTACCAGGACCAGCACGGCCACTGCGAGATCCGGCTGACCGACGTGCGGGTCCCGGTGGAGAACCTGATCGGCGAGGAGGGCGGCGGTTTCGCCATCGCGCAGGCGCGCCTCGGCCCCGGCCGCATCCACCACTGCATGCGCGCGATCGGGATGGCCGAGCGGGCGCTGGAGCTGATGTGCGAGCGCGCGGTGTCGCGGGAGGCGTTCGGCGGCCCGCTCGCCAAGCAGGGCGTCGTCCGGCAGCAGATCGCCGAGTCGCGGATGGCGATCGAGCAGGCGCGCCTGCTCACCCTGAAGACGGCCTGGATGATCGACGAGCACGGGGTGCAGGCCGCCCGGTCGGAGGTCGCGGCGATCAAGGTGATCGCGCCGCGCGTCGCGCTGGAGGTCGTGGACCGCGCCATCCAGGTGCACGGCGGCGCGGGCGTCAGCGACGACACCCCGCTGGCCGCGATGTGGGCGGGCCTGCGGACGCTGCGCCTCGCCGACGGGCCCGACGAGGTGCACGTCCGGTCCGTGGCGCGGGCCGAGCTGGGCAAGTACCTCGGCGAGTGAACGATCGGCGGACGAGCGAGTAGATGAGCGGATCGACGGGGGACGCGGCGCCGGGCGTGCGGCGGCGGATGCCGTACGCCCGGCGGCGCGAGCAGCTGCTGCAGGTGGCGCTGGCCGAGTTCGGCCGCCGCGGCTACCACCTGACGCAGATGGAGCACGTGGCGGCGGCGGCGCAGGTGTCCAAGGCGCTGCTGTACCAGCACTTCGCGTCCAAGGAGGAGCTGTTCGTCGAGGTGACCGAGGCGATCGTCGCCGAGCTCACCGGGCGGCTGAACGCGGCGGTGCTCGCCGAGCACGACTCGCGGGAGGGCATCCGGGCGATGATCCGGGTGCTGTTCGACTACGCCACCGAGGAGCCGGACGCGTGGGCGCTGGTCATCCGGCACCTGGACAAGCCCGAGGTGGGGCCGGAGCTGCGGGAGCTGCGCGACCGGCTCGGCACCGCGTTCGCGGACCTGCTGCTGCGGCGGCGGCGCGCCGACCCGAAGCTGTCGCCCGCCGCCCTCGCGGTGAACGAGCACCGGGCGCGGCTGCTCGTCCCGCTGATGTACGGGTCGATGCTGTCGATGGTGTCGTGGTGGCTGGAGCATCCGGACACGCCCCGGGAGCGGGCCGAGCAGATGGCGGTGGAGTTCATCTGGCTCGGCCTGGACCGGCTGCGCACGGGCGAGCGGCTGCCCAAGGGCTGACGGCGGCCGGGAGCGGGCGGGTCAGCGGGCCGCCGGCGTCGGCCCCGCGGCCCACCGGTCCTGACCGGGCGGCGCCGCGCGGCCGAAGACGGCGTCGCGGGCGGCGTCGAGGGCGGTCAGCACCGCGCCGCGCAGGATCGGGTCGCCCTCGACGACCGCGGCCCGGACTTCGGTGGCGGCCGGGGAGAGCCCGCCGAGCCGTTCCGCGACCAGGGCGGCCAGTGCGTCGCCGCCCGCACGGCCGAAGGCGCCGCCGAGCACGACGAGTCCCGGGTCGAGGACGGCGACGAGCGCGAACACCCCTTGGGCGATCCGGTCCGCGACGGTGGCCGGCGGGAGGCCGCGGACGGCGGGCGTCTCCAGCAGGCCGCAGAAGTCGGTCGCGCCGAACTTGAGCAGCCCGACCTCGCCCGCTCCGCCGGACGCGCCGCGCCGCAGCCGCCCGTCGAGGACGATCCCGGCGCCGATCCCGTCGTCCAGCCAGAGCAGCGCGAAGTCGGCGCGGCCCGCCGCCGCGCCGGCGCGGTGCTCGGCGATCGTGGCGAGCTTGACCTCGTTCTCCAGGATCACCCGGGCGCCGGTGCGGGCCGCCAGCGCGTCGCCGAGGTCGGCGCGCCCGCCGGGGACGCCGCTGGCGGTGACGAGGCCGGTGCGCGGCCGGACGAGCCCGGGGGTGCCGAGCACGATCGTGTGGGCGCCGAGGCCGGGCCCGGCCTCGGCGAGGGCCTCGGCGATCACCCCGTCGATGAAGGCGGGCAGGTCGGGGG
>NZ_QHJN01000162.1:0-17942 GCF_003947565.1 Actinomadura sp. WAC 06369
CCCCACTGCCCGCCGCCCGGGACGGTCACCGTGTCGCCCCCCCCCCCCCCCCGGGGGTCCCCCTCCCCCTCCCGCGGCTGCTCCCCTAGCAAAGCGGGCCACTCCCCCCCCGCCGTCCGTCCCCACGGGGTCGACGAGGCCGTGGGGGGGGTCGTCGCTCCCGCAGAGGCTCCCCTCGCCGCCTGTGGATACGAACCCTGTGTGTGAGAGGGCCGCTTTGCTGAGGAGACTCGCCCTGGACAGGGGAGGGTAACCCTGGGTGGGGGTGTGGGTGCACTGAGTCACCACTCCCGGGAGGTGGGCAGTGGGTTGACCGGATCGGTTCGGTTCCCTCGTCGCGAGTTGCACGACCGGTGCGCCGCGCGCATCTTTCCCAGCAGGCGCCCGCCCTTGGACAGTGGGGTGAGGTGGTCGGCGGTCCAGCTCATGGGGTCGCGGTAGTCGAGCGTGCGGTCGATCCATGCGCCGCAGATCCAGCACGTGTCTTCGCGCTTGCGCAGCCTCTTGGTCTTCTCTCGGTAGGCGCGGTGGTTGCGCCTCTGCTTCTCCGGCATGGTCGTCTCCCGCGTGCTGTGAGGTGGTGCCCGCCCGCCGGGCCCCGAGAGAGGTAGTGGCCGGCGGGCGGGAGCGTGTGCGTCCTTACGGGGCGGTGAGGCTGATCTTGATCACGGACGCCGGGTGCGGGAACGCGAACCCGACGCGCATGGTGGCGCGGACGCCGATGCGGTCGGAGCTGAAGTAGGCGCTGGAGTCGACGGCGAGCGTGGTTCCCTCGCGCAGGACGGTCATCACGAAGTTGCGGTCATAGCCCCAGATCGTTCCGGCGGTGACCTTGGGCGAGACCCACAGCGGGACGCCCTGGACGGTGCGGCGGGTCGGCATGGTCGGGTCGCTGCCGAGGAGCGGCTTGTTGCTGCCGGTCCCCTCCTTGAGGGTGGACAGCGCGAGCGCGTCGGTGGGGTTGGCGACGAACGCGGTGAGGGTGGCGCCCTCCTGCTCGGCGAGGCTGATCGCGTGGGCGAACGGGTCGGCGTCGGCCCATGCGGCGCCGGCGTCGACCTCGGGCGCGGTGGTGAGGCTGCCGAGTCCGGGCGGGGCGGGGGCGGCGAGGTTGCCGAAGAACGCGGCGTCGACCTGCTTGGCGATGTCGCGGGCGAGTCCCTGCCCGACGATCTGTGCGGCGGCGGGTGAGGAGTCGTCGGCCAGCTCGCGGGAGATGATGGTGAGTCCGGCGACCTTGGCGGGCTTGACGACTTCCTCGTCGAGGGTGGCGTCGCTCGGGGTGATCTCGGCGCCCTCGGCGGTCCACGCGGCGGTGGGGTCCTCGGCGACGATCGGGACGCGGAACTGCTCGCCGGAGATGGTGACGGGCGACGTGGTCTGGAACGCGACGCTCTCGGCCTGGACGGGCTGGACGATGAGCCGGCCGACCTGCTCGGGCAGAAACGCGCGGTTGGCGTTGGATCGCAGCATGGCCATGTGGGCACTCCGAAGGGTTGATCACGGGTTGGTGATCGCGGAGCCGCGGGCTCTACGCGAGTGCCCTCCGGGGGCGTCGTGAGCGACCGGCCGACAACCGGGCCGGGGACGGCCGCTCACCGACGATCATACCGTCACAGGTCCCGGAACAGCTCGGCCCAGGTGCTGCCGGGCTTGGCGGTGTTGGTGGGCGTGCGGCCCTCCTGGGGGACGTAGGCGCCGTCGAACATGAGGGGGTTGAGCCCGAACTTCTCGACGGTGCCGCGCCACGCGTCGGCGACCTTGCCGGGGTCGACGTCGCCGTTGTCGTCGAGGAGGTCGGCGACGGTGACGCCGGACTCCCACAGGCCGGCGGCCTTGCCGCGGTAGTCGGTTTCGATGATCCGGTCGACCGTCTGACGCTGCAGCGCCTCGACCCGCTCGCGGAGCTGGTCGCGTTCGCCCTCGACCTCGCGGAGCTGCCTGCGGTACTTGGCGGCCTCGCGGTTGCCCTTCCCGCCCTGCTCGCTCTCCTCGGCCTCCTGCTCGCCCTCGACGGCGGGGGTCTCCTCCGGGGCGGTGGGGGCGTCGTCGGCCGTGGTGGTCTGCTCGTCCATGTTCCTGTTCTCCTTGGTCATGCCGCCGCGGGGCGGGCGAGGGTGTGCGCGGCCGCGCAGAACGGGCTGCCGCTGTCGCGGTGGATCCACATGAAGTTGGGGGCGTTCGCGGTCATCTCGCCGAGAGTGGTGAGCGCGATGTGCTCGCCGCACTGCCCGCACCGGTCCGGGGGCTGCCCGGCAAGGATCTCGGCGACCATCGCGGCGGCGAGCGCACGCAGCTCGGCGCGCTTGCGCTCGTCGGCCTCGGTGAGGATGCGCTCAATAGCGGCATCGACCTCGTTGGTCATGCGGTTCTCCTCTCGGTCGTGAGGACGAGTCGGGGGCGTGCCGCCCCGTACAGGCGGGCGCCGCCGAGGTAGGCCCATGTCCCGCCGTGGTCGACGCGGGACGACCGGCAGGCGAGCAGGACATGACCGCGCGCGGTCAGCAGTAGGCCGGCGGCGCCGTGCCGTCCCCAGCGGACGGTTCCGTCCGGCAGACGGACCCAACTCATGAGCGGTCCTCCGTCGCCGCGAAGGGAGCACGAAGGGAGCGAAGAGCGCAGGGTTCTGGAGTCATGCTCCCTTCGCTCCCTTCGTGCTCCCTTCGGTGTGAACCTTCGCCCACACCCACCCGGAGCCGAAGGCCGCCTTGCGCGACTCGACCCCGGCCCGGTTCTTCGCGCGCTTGAGCGTGTCCTTGGAGAACCCGGCCGCCGTGCCCGCCTTCATGACGTCGTTGGCGGGGGCCTCGCCCTGCGCGGTGATGTACTCGTCCAGCCATGCGGCCGCCTCGTCCCGCTCACTGCGCTCGTCGGGGTCGGTGCGGTCGCCGAGGATCTGCGCAACGCTGCGGTCGCTTTGGCCGTCGAAGACGAACCGTCCGACCTCGGCGGTGCCCTCGGTCGTCTCGACCTTCGCCGAGACGATCCGGTACGCCAGCGACGGAAGGTCCCCGATACCGAGAGAGTTCTTCGTCTGTGTCATCACGCGGGTCCCGTCGTCGGGATCGCAGGCGAACCCGAAGATGGCGCGCGGGACGTTCTTGAACGCCCCGGACCCGGTGATGAGCGACGAGGCGTCCGTCCCGGTCCCCTTGTTGAAGTGGGCGATGCCCAGGACGACGGCGCTGGTGCGGTCGGCGAGCCGGGCGAGCGGGTCCAGTGCCTTGCGCACGTCCCGTTCCCGGTGGGTGTCGATCGTCCCGCCGATGGTGGACATCAGCGGGTCCAGGACGACGAGCCCGACCCCGTGCTTGGTGATGACGCTCTCCAGCTCGGCGAGGTCGTGCGGGAGACTCAGCGTGGTCGTCTCGCCCTCGTCCACCACCGCTTCGGCCCGGTACACCCGGTCAAGGTCGGCGCCGGCGGCGATGAGTCGCGGGACGAGCGTGTGCGACCACGAGTCCTCGACGGCGACGTAGACGACTTGCCGGGGCTGCCCGTACAGCGTGCCGGGCAGGGTGCCGCGCGTGATCTCGGAGGCGAGCCAGATCCCGAAGGACGACTTGCCGGTCCCTTCCCGCCCGGCGGCGCTGATGAGCGAGCCCGCGGGGATGCGGCCGTGCCCGTCGTCCTCCCACGCCCACACCACCGGCCGCGGCTGGATCTGCGACGCCGGGGTCAGCCGGATCCGTCCACCGGGCCGCGCGTCCGGGTGCCGCGCGCGGGAGACGTCCGCGGCGAACTCCTCCAGCGCGTCACCGGTCTCCCGCTCCGGGTTCTCGAGCTTCTGCAGGAGGCGCATCGCGGCCTGGACGGCGCGGCGCCGCTCGGCGAGTTTGGCGACGATCCCGGCATGGTGGGTCGCCTGCCCGACCGCGACGAGCGACTCGTTCACCTCGACCAGGTACCGGATGCCGCCCGCGTCGCCGAGACGGCCGGACGCCTGGAGATGGTCGCGGAGGCTGATCAGGTCGGTCGGCTTCTCCATCGTGGCGAGCTCGACCAACGCCCAGAACATGGTGCGGTGCTGCTCGCGGAGGAAGTCGTCCGGCCCGGCGAGGATCTCGGCGACCTCAAGCGCGACTTTCGGCGAGGCTATGCACGCGCCGAGGACGGCCCGCTCGGCGTCAACGTCGGCGATAAGGGGACGGTCGAGTCCGTTCACCACCACCGCCTACGGATGAGGGCACGGCGGACGTGCGCGGGCGGGAGCGGCGTGACGCCGTGCTCCCGGAGGTGCCAGCACGCGGACGCCCATGCGCGCAGGGCGTTCGGCCGAGTGTCGTTGAGGTCGGCGACGTTGAACCGCCGGGCGCCGGGGCGCCGTACGATGGACACGACGTTGCCGCTTGCCCGCTGCTCGTCCCTCGCGCCCCCGGCCTCGTCCCCGGGGGCGCTCTCGTTGGTCGTCATGCCGCCTCGCCTCCGCCGTCGGCGTAGCGTGCGTTCTCCCACGCGATGACGTCGGCGAGGCGGTAGCGGATGTGGCGGCCGATCTTCAGTCGCCGGGGGGCGGTGCCGCGGCTGTTCCACTGATAGACGGTCTCCAGCGGCACGCCCTCACGCTCGGCGAGATCCTCGGGGGTGAGGTGCTTCTCGTTCACTTGCTCTCCCGTGTTCGTCGAATCAACGAATCTCTTCGTTGATCTGCCAAACGTTGGGGACAGTGTGACTGCAGCCGTGGATACTCGTCAACTTCACCCCTAGACTCGTTGATATGACGAATCCATCTGAGGTGAAGACACCCAGCGACATCGTGGGGGCCCGGGTTCGCGCCGTTCGTCAGCGGCGAGGATGGACCGCGGCGCAACTCGCCGAACGATGCACCGAGCATGGCGCCCCCGAGATCACGGCGTCGGTCGTCACCGACCTGGAAACCGGACGACGGGACAAGGACACCAAGCGGAGGCGGCGCAACATCACCGTTGACGAACTGCTCGCCCTCGCCTGCGCCCTCGACGTCGCCCCCGTGCATCTGCTCGTCCCCACGGACGGCAACGACCCGTATCTCGTGACGCACGACCGATTCGTCCGGCCGGCGCGCGCTCGCGAGTGGGTCCGCGGGCGGCACCCGCTCCCCTGGTCTGACCCTCGACTCTTCTTCTCCGAGGTGCCCGCGGAGGAGTGGGAGCCCCCCGAGATGACGCAAGAGCAGATGGACCGGCAGGGGCGCATGAGCGAGATCCGGCGCGAAGTGCTGGACCGGGGCCCCGGACGACGCACCATGTCTGGTGGCGTGATCGGCCCCGACGGCGAGGAGATCCCCGATGAGGGTTCGTGACCTGTGGCACTCCGAGGTGCCCGACCCGGACGACCCGGAGGGCAAGCGGCGCATCAAGGTCCAGACGCCCAAGCACCCGGATCGCGGCGGGAACCCGAAGGCGAAGCGGTGGCTTGCGTGCTGGGACGGCCCGGACGGTAAGGAGAAGACGAAGGCGTTCGCGGTCAAGGCGCACGCCACGGCGCACGCGACCGCGCAGGAGGCCGACCGGCTCCGGGGCGTCTATGTCGACCACAAGCTCGGCCGCACCCTCCTACGCGACTACGCCGAGAAGAAGTGGCTCCCTGCCCAGGTGCACCTACGGCCCAACTCGGCCGGCACCTACGCGAGCCACCTCCGTACGCACGTGCTCCCGATGTTCGGCGGGAAGCGACTCGGGGACTTGCAGCGCTCGGACGCGAAGGCGTTCGTGGCCCTGCTGGCGGACAAGCTCGCGCCGTCGACCGTGCACACCGTGTTCGCCGTCCTGCGGTCGCTCATGCAGTCCGCCGTGGACGACGGGATGATCGGCGCGAACCCGTGCGCACGAGTGCCGCTCCCCCGCGTCGAGTCGAGGGTCATCGACCCGATGTCGCCCGCGGACGTCCTTGCCCTGGCCGACGCCATCACCGAGCGGTATCGCGTCACGGTGTGGCTCGGCGCCGGGCTCGGCATGCGCGAGGGTGAGGCGCTGGGCCTGACGGTCGCGCGGGTCGACTTCCTCCGCCGCCTGGTCCACGTCCACGAGCAGGCTCAGAACGGGAAGCTTGCGCCGCTGAAGACGAAGGCGTCGAAGCGGACCGTCCCGGCCGATGACCTGATCCTCGCCGAGATCACGCGACACATGCAGCGGCCCGGATGGCAGGCCGGCCCCGAGGGTGTGCTTGTGACGAACCGGTGCCGCCGGATCGTCCGGCGAGGGTCGTTCGGCGACTGCTGGCGTGAGGCTGTCGAGAAGGCCGGGCTCCCGAAGGGCACCCGGTTCCACGACCTCCGCCACTTCTACGCGTCCGGGCTCATCCGGGCGAACCTGAACCCGAAGGTCGTCCAGTCTCGGCTAGGGCACGCCACGATGGCCGAGACGTGGGACACCTACGGCCATCTCTTCCCGGACGACGCCGAGATCGGCCGCGGCGCGATCGAGAGCCTTCTCGGTTCCGCTTCCCCGGAACCACGGCGGAACTCGGAGGGGTCGTGACCGCTCCGCTGCAGGTGAGAAGGCCGGGGGTGGACGAGTCGGCCTGTAAGCCGGGTTTTGTGCCCGCCGCGAGGGGCGGCGGGTGACGGCCATCCATCTCGGGCCGCCGTTGCCGACGGCCTCCAGCGGTCTACCCGCAGGCTCGGGCGGGCCGCCCTCGGACGCCTGCGCGGGGATCCTGCCGGATCCCCTTCTTGACCTTGCTCCGGGTGGGGTTTACCTAGCCGCCCACGTCACCGTGGGCGCTGGTGAGCTCTTACCTCACCGTTTCACCCTTACCACCGGCGGACCGGTGGCGGTCTGCTTTCTGTGGCACTGTCCCGCGGGTCGCCCCGGGTCGGCGTTACCGACCACCCTGCCCTGTGGAGCCCGGACTTTCCTCGACGGGGATCGCTCCCCGACGCGGCCGTCCGGCCGGCTCGTCCACCGCACCCAAGGATAGACCGTCCGCGGCGCCCGGACGGCAGGCGGGCGGCGGGCCCGGAGGGTCAGCGGTTCGCGTGGTGGGCGTCGTTGAAGGTGCGGAGGGTGGCGGGGCCGTCGTCGTACCAGTCGATGGTCGTCAGGGACGCGACGTCGAGGTGCATGCGGTAGATCGCGGGCATCGGGGCGCCGAGGGCCTCGCGGACGAGCAGCTTGATCGGCGTGACGTGGGAGACGACGAGGACGGTCTGGTGGCGGGCGCGGACCTTGAGCTTGTCGAGGGCCGTGCGGACGCGGCGGGACACGGCGGCGAAGCTCTCGCCGCCGGGCGGGGCGGCCTCGGGGTCGGCGAGCCAGGCGCGCAGTTCGGCGGGGTGGCGGTCGCGGGCCTCGGCGAACGTGAGGCCCTCCCAGGCGCCGAAGTCGGTCTCGCGGAAGCCGTCCTCGACGCGGACGTCCAGGCCGGTGACGGCGGCGACCTCGGCGGCGGTGTCGCGGCAGCGCGCGAGGGGCGAGGTGACGATCGCGTCGAGGCCGCGGTCCTTGAGGGCGAGGGCGGCCGAGCGGGCCTGGGCGAGGCCGGTGGCGGTCAGCGGGACGTCGCCGACGCCGGCGAACCGCTTGTCGACGGAGTACGGCGTCTCGCCGTGCCGCAGGAGGACCGTGGTGGTGGGGGTGGTGGACGGCGGGACGGGCGGGGGTTCGGGCTCCGGCGGCGCGGCGGGCGTCCACTGCTCGCCGCGGGCGGCGGCGTCCATGGCCTCGTTGGCGAGGCGGTCGGCGTGCGCGTTGCGGTTGCGCGGGATCCAGCCGTAGGAGACGGCGCCGAGGTCCTCCGCGAGGCGGCGGGCCCGGGTGGCGAGGGGGATCATGTCCGGGTGCTTGATCTTCCAGCGGCCGGACATCTGCTCGACGACGAGCTTGGAGTCCATCCGGACGTCCACGCGGGCGTCCGGGTCGATCGAGGCGGCGGCGGTCAGCCCGGCGATGAGGCCCCGGTACTCGGCGACGTTGTTGGTCGCCTTCCCGATGGCCTCGGCGGTCTCGGCGAGGACCTCGCCGGTGAGGGCGTCGCGGACGACGGCCCCGTACCCGGCGGGTCCCGGGTTGCCGCGGGAGCCGCCGTCCGCCTCGACGACCAGTTTCCGGCTCACAGGCCCGACTCGGGGGTGCGGACGAGGATGCGGCGGCACTCCTCGCAGCGGACGACCTCGTCCTCGGCGGCGGCGCGGATGCGGTTGAGGTCCACGGTGTTCAGGGCGAGGTGGCAGCCCTGGCAGGAGCCGCGGAACAGCTTGGCGGCGCCGACGCCGCCGAACTGGGCGCGCAGCTTCTCGTAGAGGGCGAGGAGGTCGTCGGGGACGTCCTTGGCGACGGCCGTGCGGGCGGTGGTGGTCGTGCCGGCCTCGCCGTCGATCTCGCGCTGCGCCGCGTCGCGGCGGGCGGTGAGGTCGGCGAACTCCTGCTGGGCCGCGGCCTGCTCGGCGCGCAGCTCGCCGACGCGGGTCTCGGCGGCCTCGCCGCGCTCCATGATCTCCAGGACGACCTCTTCCAGGTCGGACTGGCGGCGCTGCAGGGACGCGATCTCGGTCTGGAGGCTGCTGAGGTCCTTCGCGGACGTCACCTGGCCGGAGTCGAGGCGCTTCTGGTCGCGCTCGGCGCGGGTGCGGACCTGGTCGACGTCCTGTTCGGCCTTCTTCTGCTCCCGCTGCAGGTCGCCGGCCTCGGTCTCGGCCGCCACGATCGCGTCGCGCAGCTCGGCGAGGCGGCTCTCGGCCCGCTCGATCTCGGCCAGCTCCGGCAGGGTGCGGCGGCGGTGCGCCAACCGGTCCAGCGAGCTGTCGAGCTCCTGCAGGTCGATGAGGCGAAGCTGGGCTTGCGGTGCGGCTTTCACTGTGCTCCTTCGTCGTGGAGGCGCCACGCGTCGGTGACGAGCGTGGACACCCGGGTCTGCAACGCGCCCCCGGCGGCGGCGCGGAGGCGCTGTTCCGCGTCGGCCAGCCACGGCCACTCGGTGGCCCAGTGCGCGGCGTCGATCAGCGCGGGGCCGGCGTGCTCGGCGAACTCCGACGCGGGGTGGTGCCGCAGGTCGGCGGTCAGGTAGACGTCGACGCCCGCGGCGCGCGCGGTGTCGAGCAGCGAGTCGCCGGCGCCGCCGCACACCGCGACCGTCCGGACGGGACGGTCGGGGTCGCCGGCGGCGCGCACGCCCCAGGCGGTGGACGGCAGCCCCGCGGCGACGCGGGCGGTGAACGCGCGGAGCGCGACCGGCTCGGCGAGGTCCCCGATCCGGCCGAGCCCGCGGCGGGGGTCGTCGGCGGCGGGGACCATCGGGCGCAGGTCGCCGGTGAGCCCGACGGCGCGGGCGAGGGCGTCCGACACGCCCGGGTCGGCCACGTCGGCGTTGGTGTGCGCGGTGTACAGCGCGGTCCCGTTCCGGATCATCCGGTGGATCATCCGGCCCTTGGGGGTGGTCGCCGCGACCGAGTGGACGCCGCGCAGCAGCAGCGGATGGTGCGTGACCACCAGGTCGGCGTTCCAGCCGAGGGCTTCGTCGGTGACGGCGGCGACGGGGTCGACGGCGAACAGCACCCGCTCGACGTCCTGGTCGGGGTCGCCGCAGACGAGTCCGACGGCGTCCCAGGACTCCGCCCACGCCGGCGGGTAGAGCTCCTCGAGGGCCGCGATGACATGGGAAAGACGCACGTTCCGCAGGCTACCGCGCCGGGACGCCCCGCCGCGGTCACCGGACATCGCCACGGGAGGGTCGCGTCTGAAACGATACGTGGGCAGTGCCCGCACCGGAGGGAGAACGTCATGTCGGCTTCCGACGCCCAGTCGGAACCGGAACCCACGGCAGAACGTCCGTACATGCCGGGCTACGGCATCCGGGGTCCGCACGAGGGGAGCGGCCTGCTCCCGTGGTCCTGGGCCGTGGAGCGGATGCGGGCGGCGCGCAACTTCTGGCTGTGCACGGTCCGCCCGGACGGGCGGCCGCACGCGATGCCGGTCTGGGGCGCGTGGTCCGGGGAGGCGCTGATGTTCAGCAGCGCCGTCCCGTCCCGGAAGATGGTGAACCTGCGGGCCAATCCGGACGTGGTGGTGACCACCGAGGCGGCCGAGAACCCGGTCGTGATCGAGGGGCGGGCCGAGGTCGTCACCGAGCCGAGGACGCTCCAGCGGTTCATCGACCTGGTGAACAGCAAGTACGCCACCCGCTATCGTGTGGACTTCCTGGACCCGGAGGTGAACGCGACCGTCGCGGTGCGGCCTCAGCGGGCGTTCGGGTTGCGTCAGGGGGATTTCACCGGTTCTCCCACCCGGTGGAGGTTCACGCCCTGAGTCGTCGCCGGGATTTATCTGGCCATTCATCGCGTTGGAGAGTGTGTGAAGTCACCCTTTCGCCGCCGTAAGCGCGTCAAGGGCCGCCCGCTGGGCAACCGGCCCGAACCCGCCGAGCCCGAAGTCGTCGACTGGCCCCACGAGGGGACCGGCAAGACGTCCCTGATGGGCGCCATCCGCGGTGACGGCGAGACCGGCGCCGGGTTCGGCGGCGCCATGTTCGACGAGCTCGGCGCCATGTTCGAAGGCTCCCGGAAGGTCAAGCAGGAGGAGCAGGAGCGGCAGCGCCTGCTCCGGGAGGACGACCACAAGCAGGCGGGCTCCGGGCGCGACGACCTCGACTCGGGCAAGATCCGCATCCGCCGCACGCCGCCCGGCGAGCCGGGTCCCGCCGGGCCGCCGGCCCCGGAGTAGATCGAACACGCTTTCGACGCGGGGGTATCCTGGGCGGGGTGAGCAGCTCCGTTCCGCCGGGCTGGCCCGTGCAGGTGCACCCGCCGGGCACCGAGCGCTTCGAGGACACCGCGCTGGCCTGGCTGCTGGACCTCGTCCCGCCCGAGTACCGGCGGTACGGCGTGCTGCGCCGCTACCCGCCGGTGCTGGCGCGGATGGCGCGGCACCACGTCGACGCGTCCGTCGAGGCGGCCCGCGAGGGCTACCGGACGGCCCGCGTCGACCTCGGCGCGGTCGTCCCGCCGCACGGCATCGAGGCCGTCCTGGAGGCGTACCGGCGCGAGGGCGCCCGGCTGGTCGAGCTGCGGCGCGCGGTCGGGCTGGTCGAGGCGGCCCTGCAGAACCGGGCGGGCCCCGCCGCGACCGGCGGGGGTCCCGTCCCCGGCTGACGGCCGGGCCGCCCGGGGCGGCCCCCGGTCAGGCGAGCTTCTCCAGGCGGTCGGCGGCCTCGGCCATGCCCCCGGCGGCGGCGAACGAGTCGCGGACGCGCGCGGCGGCGTCCCGGTACGCCGGGTCGGTGAGGACCTCGCCGAGCGCGGTGCGCAGCTCGCCGGGCGTGACCCGCGCGAACCGGACCGGGATCCCGGCGCCGGCCCGCTCGACCTGCCCGGCGACCACCGGTTCGTCGTCCCGCGCCGGTGCGAGCACCATCGGCACCCCCGCCGCGAGCGACTCGCCGACGGTGTCGGACGCGCCGCGGCAGACGACCGCCGACATCCGCTCCAGCAGCTTGACCTGCGGGACGTGCTCGCGGACCAGGACGTTCGGCGGCGGGTCGGCGATCGTGCCGGGCGGCGCGACGAGCACCGCCTGGACGTCCAGGTCCCGGACGGCGTCGGCGGCGGCGCGCAGGAACCGCGCCTCCGCCGGGCCGGTGGGCGTTCCGGGCGCGACCAGGACGGCGGGACGCCCGTCCAGGCGCTCCCACGGGAACGCGCCGGCGGCGGGACGGCCCGGCGCGGGGCCGACGAACGCGAAGTGGTCGGGGAAGAACGAGACGTCCCCGACGAGCGCGCCGGTCGAGAACACCAGCACCAGATGGTCGGAGAACCGCAGGTCGAGCACGTCCTCGATGCCGTGGTCGAACTGGAAGTCGCCGATCTGGTCGCGCACCCACCGCTCCAGGAGCGGCGTCCCGGCGAGGGGGCGGGCGAACTCGGCGGGCGACGTCGCCGCCGTCGCCCACGGCAGCCCGCGCAGCCGCGCCGCGACGGGCCCGGCGAGGACCTGCTGGTCGCAGATCAGCGCGTCCGGGCGGAACCGGTCGATCGCCGCGTCGACGCCGGGCAGCATCGCGTGGCCGAGCGGGACGACGACGTCCTCCCAGTGGGAGCGGAGCGCGGCGGGGCCGCGCAGCCGCGCCCGCCCCTCGCGGGTCTCGCGCAGGTGGGCGGTGCACGCGTCGTCGGCGGCGGAGTAGATCCGGGAGCCGGGGCGCAGCAGCGGTTCGAGGACGGCGCGGTCGCCCGTCCAGGCGACCTTGTGGCCGCGCCCGGCGAGTTCGGCGGCGAGCGCGGCGGTCGGGGCGACGTGCCGGGCGACGGGCGGCACCGCGAACAGGAAGCGGCGCTTGGGCGTTTCGGCGCGGATCCCCTGCTCGCCGAGTAGGGACGGGACCTGCATGCGGCGGGCGCGGCGGGCGCTCATCGGGCGCCTCCCGTCCGGGGCGTGCGGATCGGCCGGGGCATCGTGACCTCCAGGTGGTCGGGGGCCCCCGCGCGCGGCGGGGCCGGGGCGTTCGGGCGAGCGGTGCCCGGAGCGGTGCTCGGGGCGGGCGGGGGCGGGTCAGCCATCGGCGTCCTCCCCGGCCGGGGCGTGCCGCGCCACGGCGATGTGCCGGGCGAGGTCGGCGACGGTGAGGTCCGCGAACTCGTCGACGTCCAGGTCGGCGACGATCTCGCTGAGGTCGACCCGGTCGCCGTGCCGGGCGCGGATCCGGCCGGCGAGGGCGGCGAACTCGATGCTCTCCAGGCCGATGTCCTCGAAGAAGGTGCTGCCGGGGCCGATCGGCGCGTCCGGCGGCTCCGCGCCGAGCACGACGACGAGGTCGTCGGTCAGCACGCGGACGACCTCGTCCACCTCGGCCTCGTCCACCTCCGCACCGGTCTCCGCGTCGGGCCCGTCCTCCGGCGCGCGCTCGGGCGCCTCGGCGTCGAACTCGTTCGTCATGTGGTGCACTCCTCCGTGTCGGGGGCGTCGTCGACCGTCCAGGCGACGACGTGTCCGTCGATCTCGCGGGTCTCGACCGTGGTGAGCGTCCCGTCCCCGGCGAGCAGCAGCCGGCGGGGATCGGACGCGGCGACGACCAGGGCGGACCGGTCCGCGGCGGGCAGCGCCCGCAGCACGGCCTGCTTCGCCGCGCGGACCCGGCCGTCCCCGTCGTGCACGGCGAGCCCGATGCCCGCCGGTGCGCCGCCGGGACGGACGAGCGCCACGCCCAGCTCGTCGTCGGACGCGATGCGGACGGTCAGCGGCTCGTCGAACGGGCCGGTGACGGCGTCGCCGGGCCCGACCGCCAGCTCGGCGGGGAACAGCGGGCCGTGCCCGTCCCGCCAGAGGCGGTCGCGGACGGCGTCCTTGGCGGCGATCCGGCCGAGCAGCCACGCCCCCCGCTCGGCCTCCGGGAGCCGCTCGTACTCGGCGCGCTCGGCGGCGCGCAGGTACCGGCGCATGAGCAGGTCGCGGGACGCGGCGCCGCGCCAGCGGCGCCGCGCGAGGCACCAGCCGCCGGGCTGCGGCTCGCCCGTCCCGGACACCTCGGGCGTGAACCTCATGCGCCAGAGGGCCTCGTCGGTGTAGAAGCGGCGGGCGGTCCAGCCGTCGAGGCGCGCCCACACCGTCCCGTCGGGCCGCACGAGTTCGGCGTCGCAGCACACGGTCGTGTCGGTGAGGGACGTGTTCCACACGGTCGCCGCGAGCGCCTCCCCGTCGGGCGGCCGCGGCCCGTAGAGGGAGACCGTGTCGACGCCCGTCGGTACGACGGTCTGGTCGGCGTCGCCGTAGACCTGCATCCAGTGGGCGCACAGCTGCCCGGCGGCCTCCACGAGGGCGCCGGGCGCGGGCAGGGACGTCAGGACGCCGCGGGCGCCGTCCTCGGCCAGCGCGGTGATCTCGGCGATGCCCCGGAACCGCGGGCCGTGGAACATCCACCGCTCCTCGTAGAGCCGGGCGGCGGACACGATGGGCGGGTTCTCCACGGTCAGCGCCGTGCCGTCCGGGCGCGGCGGCGCCGGGTGGCGGTCGGCGAGCAGGACGGTGCCCTCGGCGTGCCCGGCGACGACGATCCGGACGCGGCGGACGCCGCGCGGGGCGTCCGGCCGCCGGGACGCGCGGATCTCGGCGGTCGTGGGCGGCGCGGCCACGAGCCGGCGGACGGCGCGGACGTCCTCGAGGCCGATGACGGCGAGGCCGGGGAGCAGCTCGCGGGCGGTGTCCGCCATGACCTCCAGCAGGGTGCCGAGCGGGACGACGGGGAATCGGTCCGACATGTCGGGCCACCCGGGGGCCTGCGGGACGACGCAGTGGTCGTGCAGGAACGGCATCGCGTCGAGGGAGAAGACCCGGGAGACGACGAGGTCGGCCGGTTCCGCCGCGCCGCCGTCCGCGGCGCCGCCGTCCGGCTCGGGGTCCGCGAACGCTCTGCCCTCCTCGGAGCCCGCGCCCGTCCGGCCCGGATCGGCGTCGCGGAGCCCGCTCGATCCCCCATCATCGCAGGTCTCGGCGCCCGCCTCGCTCCGGGCGTCCGCGCCGGACGGGTCGTCGCCGGTGCGTCCGGCGGGCTCGTCGAGGGCCACGCCGCCGTCCGCGGGGTCGGGCGGCGCGGCGCCCAGGGCGTCCGCGACCGACTGCGCGCCGGCCGCCGCGTCGTTGAGGAGCGCCTCCAGCTCGGCGATGATCGGGTCGTCGTCCGGCAGCGGCGGGATCGACGGGGCGAGGCGGACGGGCGGCACGGCCCCGGCCAGCCGGACGATCGGCGTGCCCAGCTCCAGCCGCATCCCCGACCGGGGCGGCGCCGCCGGGGACGCGCCGTATCCCTCGGCCCACAGGGCGGCCACGACGCGCCGCAGCTGCGCCGTCCCGTCCCGCTCGGGGACGGTCGCGGCCAGCGCGAGGTGCTCGCGGTCGCCGAGCCGGTCCCCGACCAGGCCGGTGAGCCCGCCGGGCCCGACCTGCACGAACGCCCGCACGTGCGCGGCGCCGTACAGCTCCTCGATCAGCTCGCTGAACCGGACCGGCTCCAGCAGGTGCCGGACGGCCAGCTCGCGGACCGCGCCGGGCGTGCGGGGGAACGGCGCGACGGTCGTCGCCGACCACACCGGCACGCGCGGTTCGCGGACGTCCAGCGCGTCGAACGCGTGCCGCAGCGCCTTCTCCCGCGCCTCCGCGTGCGGGGTGTGCAGGCCGAGCCCGAGGGGCAGCTCCCGGCCGAGGACGCCCTCCGACTCGAGCCGTTCGAGCACGTCCCGCACGTCCCGCGCCGGGCCGCAGACCACCGACCGGTGCGGGCCGTTGTCGTGGCTGACGAACACGCCGGGGCGGCTCCCGGCGGCCTCCTCGGCGCGGGCGGCCCCGCACCCGAGCGCGCCGTACACGAGGTCCGAGCCGTCCGGTCCGAGGGCGGCCGGGAGGGCCGCCGCGCCGTCCGCGTCCCACATCCCCGCGGCGACCAGCGCGGCCCACTCCCCCGGGCCGTGCCCCGCCGCCACGTCCGGCTCGACGCCCGCCTCGGCGAGCGCGGCCGCCAGCAGCGTCCCCACGGCCAGGACGTCCGCCGCGCGCCCGGCCGTGTCGGCGCGGCCGGTCAGGACCGGTTCGGGGAGGCCGAAGCGCGCCGCGACGTCCGCGACGCGCGGGGCGAAGGCGGGCTCGAACCCGGGGAACAGGAACGCGACGCGGCCGCCGTCGGCGAGCAGCGGCCGCGGCGCGAACCACACGTCGCTGCGGCCGCGCCACGGCGTCCCGCGCTGCACGACGGCCCGCGCCAGATCGAGGCGGCGCGGCGTCGGCGCCACGACCGCCACCCGGCACGGCAGGTCGGGGACGTCCCCGTGCGCCCCCGCGAGCAGCTCGTCGTCGGGGGCCTCCAGCGCCGCCGCGAGCTCGCCGGCGGTGCGGGCCGCGATCCGCAGCACCGCCTCCTCGGCGCCCGGCGGCTCGATCCGCCGCCGCGCGCGCCGCACCCGCGCCCGTCCGGACGGCGCCTCCTCCAGGACGACGTGCGCGTTCGCGCCGCCGTACCCGAACGCGTTCACCGCGGCGCGCCGCGGCGCACCGCCCCACTCGGCCGTCGCCCGCACGGGGCGGAGCCGGCCGCCGTCGAGCGCCGGATGCGGGTCGTCCACGTGCAGGGTCGGCGGCAGGACCCCGTCGCGCAGCGCGAACGCCGCCTTGATCAGCCCGGCGATCCCCGCGGCGGGCATCGCGTGCCCGATCATCGACTTGACCGTGCCGAGGCCGATCGGCGGCCCGTCCGTCCCGAACACCCGGCGCAGCGTCGCGAGCTCCGCCTCGTCCCCGGCGGGCGCCCCGGTGCCGTGCGCCTCCACGAGCCCGACCGCGCCGGGCGCCGCCGGGTCGAGGCCCGCGTCCCGCCAGGCCCGCTCCACCGCCCGCACCTGCCCGTCCACCAGCGGGCTCAGGATCCCCGCCGCGCGCCCGCCGCTCGCCGACCCCGCCCCGACGATCACCGCGTGCACCCGGTCGCCGTCCCGCTCGGCGTCCGCCAGCCGCTTCAGCAGCACCGCCCCGGCGCCCTCGGCCAGCAGCGTCCCGTCCGCCGCGCGGTCGAACGGGCGGATCGTCCCGCTCGGGCTCAGCGCGCGCAGCCGGCTGAACGCGCTCCACACCGTCGGGTGATGCCCCACGTGCACCGCGCCCGCCAGCATCGCGTCCGCCTCGCCCCGCCGCAGCGCCCGCACCGCGTGCTCCACCGCCACCAGCGCCGACGCGCACGCCGCGTCCACCGTGTACGCGGGGCCGCGCAGGTCGAACCGCTCCGCGACGCGCGCCGCCGCCGAACCCGCCGGCACGTCCGGGCCGTCCGGTCCGAGCCGCGCGCGGAACGCCCGGCGGATCTCCGCCAGCCGCTCCGCGCCGAGCTCCGGCACCAGCTCGGCCAGCACCCCGGTGAGCTGGTGCGCCGTCATGACCCGCTGGTGGGCGCGCGCCGCGCCGGGCGTCAGGTGCCCGCCCCGGCCGAGGACGACGCCGACCCGCTCGCGGTCCGGGAACCGGTCGTCGCCGCCCGCGTCCGCGACCGCCTCCGCCGCCGTGCGCAGCGCCAGCAGCCGGTCGGGCTCCATCGCCGCCACCGCCGCGGGCTCGATCCCGAACCGCTCCGGGTCGAACGTCGCGACATCGTCCACGAAACCGCCCCGGCGGCAGTAGAAGCGGTCGTCGTCCGGACGGCCGTACGCGCCGGGGTCGTAGAACAGCGCGGGGTCCCACCGGCCGGGCGGCACGTCGGTGATCGCGTCGAACCCGGCGAGCACGTTGCGCCACAGCTCCGCCGCCGACCCGGCGCCGGGGAACACCGCCCCGGCGCCGACGATCGCGATCGGCTCCTCCGTCACCGGACCGGCCCCGCGAACACCACCCGGGCCTCGTCGCCGCGCGCGATCTCGCGGAACAGCGCCGCCACCGCGGGGTCGCCGTCCAGCGGCGGCGCCAGGTCGGCGACGAGCACCCGCCCCCGCAGCCGCGCGCGCCACCCTCGGGCCAGCGCCTCGCAGGCGTCGTCGGCGGCCGCGCGGTCCGCGGGCACCCGGCCCCCGGCGGCGGCCCCCAGCACGACGAGGAACCCGACGTCCGGCCGGACCGCCGCCGCGAGCGCCGCCGCCCCGTCGACCTTCGTCCGGTACGCCCGCTCGAACGACTCGGGCGACTTGTCCCGGACGAGCCGGTCCTCGGCGATCCCCGCGCCGTGCACGACACCGTCCAGGCGCCCGTGCCGCGCGTACACCTCCTCGACGACGTTCCGGACGAACCTCGCATCACGCACGTCCCCCGCGTGGTAGCGGACCGACGCGGCCCGCACCCGCAGCGCGTCCAGGTTCTCCTGGACCTCCCGCTCCGCGAGGATCCGCCGGATCGTCTCCTCGATCTCCTCCGGCCCGCGCGTCCCGTCCGCGACCAGCGCGCGCCGCAGCGCCCGCACCGCGTGCTCCACCGCCACCAGCGCCGACGCGCACGCCGCGTCCACCGTGTACGCGGGGCCGCGCAGGTCGAACCGCTCCGCGACGCGCGCCGCCGCCGAACCCGCCGGCA